>DASVUT010000500.1:0-2339 GCA_036386955.1 Sphingomonas sp.
GACCGGCGCGGGCGGTGCCGATTGCGCGGCGAGCTGGTGGGCGGACAGGCACAGCACGGTGACGGTCAACAGGCTATATTTCAAATCGGCGTTCCTTTGTTGCCGACCGGTGTAGCCTGTCGTTCGCAACCGTCACCCTGAAAATCGCGCTATCCGCCCGCCACGCCGGCGCGGCGCTGCGAGCAAAGGCTCAGGACCATATAGCCGGCCAACGCCGATGCGATCGAACCGCCCAGAACGCCGATCTTGAGCTCGGACACCAGCAGCGGGTCGGTGAAGGCGAGCCCGCCGATGAACAGGCTCATGGTGAACCCGACCCCGCACAGCAGCGATACGCCGTAGACCTGTATCCAGCTCGCCCCTTGCGGCCGACAGCCCAGCCCCATCGCGACCGCGATCCGCACCGCCGCGAAAATTCCCAGCTGCTTGCCGACAAACAGACCCGCCGCGATGGCGAGCGGCAGCGGTGCCAGCACCTGCGCCCAGCCGATCCCGCCCAGTGCCACGCCGGCATTGGCGAAACCGAACAGCGGCACGATGCCATACGAGACCCAGGGCTGGACCCCGTGCTCCAGCCGGTGCAGCGGCGATTCCGCATCGTCGGGGGCCGCCGGGCTGCGTCGCACCGGAATCGTCAGCGCCGCCAGCACGCCCGCGATCGTGGCATGGACGCCCGACAGATACACCGCGACCCACAACCCCACCGCCAGCGTCAGGTAAGGCCATAGCCGCATCTCGCCACGCTTGTTCAGTCCCGTCATCAGCAGCAGGATGACCGCGGCCGCACCCAGGGCGACGGCATTGATCCCGGCGGTATAGATCAGCGCGATAATCGCCACCGCGCCCATGTCGTCGACGATCGCCACCGTCGTCAGGAACAGCTTGAGCGATGCGGGTGCCTTGCGGCCGAGCAGCGCCAGTACGCCGATCGCAAAGGCGATGTCGGTGGCCGCCGGAATGGCCCACCCCTGCACCAGTTCGGGCGATCCTCCCGCCACCAGCAGATAGATCCCCGCCGGCACGACCATGCCGGCCGCCGCCGCGATGATGGGCAGCCGCCGATCCGCCCAGGTGGACAGGTGGCCGTCGACGAATTCGCGTTTGATCTCCAGCCCGACCAGCAGGAAGAAGATCGCCATCAACGCATCGTTGATCCAGTGCGTGACCGACAGCGGCCCGACATAGGCGTGCAGCACCCCGAAATACGCATCCGCCGCCGGACTGTTCGCCACCGCCATCGCCAGCGCCGCCGCCGCGATCAGCAGGATCCCTCCCGATGCCTCGCTGCCGAGAAAACTGCGGAGCGCCGAACTGGGGCGTTTGCGGGGCTGCGAAGGGGTCATGTTCCGTATCCCGGTTGGTCTGCCGCGGTGCCCTTGCCATGCGCCGCGCGTGTCGACCAGCCGAACCGGTCGCCTCAGGCCGCGTCGGTCACAACACCTTGCGCGGCAAAGGTCTCGCCCCATTCGCGCAGGCTACACAGCACCGGCTCCAGCGTCCGCCCGAACGCGGTCAGTTCATATTCCACCTTGGGCGGCACCTCGGGATAGACGATGCGGCGGATAATGCCGTCCGCTTCCAACTCGCGCAGCTGCAGCGTGATCATGCGCGGCGTCGCGTTCGGCGTCAGCCGGCACAGCGCGTTGAACCGTACCCGGCCGGGCAGAAGATGCGACACCAGCACCGGTTTCCAGATGCCACCGAGCACACTCATCGTCGCCTCGACGGCGCATCCCGTGCGCCCGGCGCGTCGGCGCAGCCGAGGGGTGGTATCAATCATGATAGTACATGTTCATATTGTGCGTACTCACATGGACGTTGCCTGTCCGCTACCTCCAGTTTCGCCCCATCGGCAAGGAGGAACCCCATGCGCGCTTATCGCCTTTCGCCATCCGACGCCCCGCTCCAACTGGTCGAGGAAGCCGATCCCCGGCCTGGCCCCGGCGAGATCGTCGTCGATCTGAAGGCCGCGACGCTCAACTACCGTGATACGATCGTGCGCGACGGACTGTACGGAGGGGATCAGCGCCCCGACCTCGTGCCGCTATCGGACGGTGCCGGGATCATCTCGGCGGTCGGTGCGGGCGTCTCGGCGCGACAGGTCGGCGAGCGCGTGGCGATCGGCTTCATGCCGACCTGGGCCGATGGTGCCCTTTCCGCGGCCAAACAGGCGCAAGCCCTGGGCGGCGGATTCGCCGATGGCGTTCTCGCCGAACGGATCATCGTGCCGGCGAGCGGTGTCACGCCCTTTCCGGACGGCTGGTCGTTCGAGGAAGCGGCGGCCTACCCGTGCGCCGGGGTGACGGCGTGGACCTGCCTGTTTGGCGGGCGCGGCGTGC
>DASVUT010000501.1:0-4962 GCA_036386955.1 Sphingomonas sp.
GCCCAACGAACCCAGGTGGCAGGCCTAGCTCACGGCCCAAGGCGCGAACCTCGTCCTTGAACAATTCGCGCAAAGGCTCGACCAGCGCCATGTTCATGCGCTCGGGCAGGCCGCCGACATTGTGGTGGCTCTTGATCGTCACCGATGGACCGCCGGTAAAGCTGACGCTTTCGATCACGTCTGGATACAGGGTCCCCTGCGCCAGGAACCCCGCGCCGCCGATCGTCTTGGCCTCGGCCTCGAACACGTCGATGAACGTCTTGCCGATGAACTTGCGCTTGGCCTCGGGGTCGGTCAGCCCGGCCAGACCCGACAGGAACAGGGCTTCAGCGCGAACATGAACCAGCGGGATGTTGTACGCCTCGCGGAACAACCCAACGACCTCGTCGGCCTCGCCGCTCCGCATTAGTCCGTGATCAACGAAGACGCACGTCAGCTGATCGCCGATGGCCTCGTGGATCAACACTGCGGCAACGGCCGAGTCGACACCACCGGACAGCCCGCAGATTACGCGTCCCTGCCCCACCTGCGCGCGAATTTCCGCGATCTTGGTCGCGCGGAACTCCGCCATGGTCCAGTCACCGGTCAGTCCGCACACGTGTCTCGCGAAATTGGCGATCAGTCGCGCGCCATCGGGCGTATGGACGACTTCGGGGTGGAACTGCATGCCATAGAACCGGCGCTCTTCGTCGGCAGTGAGCGCGAACGGCGCACCGCGGCTAGCGGCGACGGGCCGGAAGCCCGGCGCGAGCGAGGCGACATGATCGCCGTGGCTCATCCACACCTGGTGCCGCTCGCCCTCCAACCACAACCCGTCGAACAGCGCGCACGATCGCTCGACCTCGACATAAGCCTCGCCGAACTCGCCATTGATCCCGCGCTCGACCCGCCCTCCCAACTGCAGATTCATGGCCTGCTGACCGTAGCAGATGCCAAGCAGTGGCACGCCCGCGTCCAGGATCACCTCGGCGATACGCGGGCTGTCGATGTCGCAGACCGAGGCTGGGCCGCCCGACAGAATTACCCCGCGCGGCTTCATGCGCGCGAACGCCTCGGCCGCCGACTGGAAAGGCGCGACTTCCGAATACACCCCCGCCTCGCGCACCCGCCTTGCGATGAGCTGAGTCACCTGACTGCCGAAATCGACGATGAGAATGGTCTCGGGGTGCTGCATGCCGGGTCTGTAGCCGCCGCGCGCGCCGGGCGAAAGTCGCTACGGCTCCGGAGGACCTGCTGTTAACAGCAGGCGCAGACCGTCGATCGTAACCTCGCTCACCGAATGCGCATCGACCACGCAGCGGAAGGCGCGACGCTCGCCCATGTCGCTCCACGATGATCGGAGCACCACGTCGCCGTCGACCCCGAACCCATCACCCACAGTCGCTGTGCGGACCAGCCCCACCTGTGCGACCGCGAACGAGCGCCGCGCTTCGGCTTCGGTCGGGGCAACGCAAGCCGCCGTAGCCGCATCGGCGTCCGGCTCGGGCGGCGGGCCCACTTCGGCTACTACCACGGCCTGGGGCGTCTTGCTCGCGAACAACGCGCCAGCCCACCAACGATCAGTGCGCCGACGGCAACCGCCGCGACAGTGCCTTCGGCACGTTCGCAGTCGCGGCGGCGCTCCTGAGGGTGCTCACGAGATCACTCTGTCGACGATGATCCGCCATCGCTGGTACTGGCGTCAGCAGCATCCCCGCAGCCCCCAAGGCCAAGCCAATCGTTCCGTCTCGCATTCCGATTTTCCCCGCCGGACACGCCAGGCATACGCCGGGTTGGCTGTCGTACGGATGAGCCGCATGCGAAACGAAAAACAGCCGCTTCCTCAATCCGAGGAAGCGGCCGCTCGTAGCTTAGATCGGTACCCGGCGGAGCTCAGGCGGCTTCGTCGAACTCCTCGTCCGACATGACCGGGCCTGAGTCCTGACCCTTGGCCGAAATGTCACGATCGACGAACTCGATGATCGCCATTGGCGACGCGTCAGACGCGCGGATACCGGCCTTGATGATGCGGGTGTAGCCGCCGTTGCGATCGGCATACCGCCCCGCCAACGTGTCGAACAGCTTCACCAGCTGGGTGTCGTCGAGCAGGCGCGCATGCGCGAGCCGCCGGTTCGACAGCCCGCCGCGCTTGGCGAGCGTGATCAGCTTCTCAACATAAGGCCGAAGCTCCTTGGCCTTTGCGACGGTGGTGGTGATCTGCTCATGCTTGATGAGTGCGGCCGCCATGTTGCGGAACAAGGCGATCCGATGAGCTGAGGTCCGTTGCAGCTTACGGCCGCCGACGCGATGACGCATGATGTGTTCCTTCTCGTTCGTTCGGAGGCCGTGCGAGGTACCCCGGGACTGGCGGGACGGCGGGCCACCTTCTTCCGTCACCCCGGACGAAGTCCGGAGTCCTTCTAATCTCACGGGCCGCGGCGAAGCCGCATCTTGCCGTCGGACGGGCTCGCTCGCGCGGCACGCCGGCCGAGCTGATCGCCGAGGCGGCGGATAGCTCGCGCTATCCGCCTGCGATCACCCCATGATTTCCTGCTCTAGCTTCTTGGCCATATCTTCGATGTTCTCAGGCGGCCAGCCGGGGATTTCCATACCCAACCGCAGCCCCATCGACGACAGCACTTCCTTGATCTCGTTCAAGGATTTGCGGCCGAAGTTCGGCGTCCGCAGCATCTCGGCCTCGGTCTTGCCGACCAGATCGCCGATGTAGATGATGTTGTCGTTCTTGAGGCAATTCGCCGATCGCACCGAAAGCTCGAGTTCGTCGACCTTCTTGAGCAGATAACGGTTGATCTGCTGCGTGTCGCCGATCGGCTCGCCCGACGCGACGGGCACGGCAGCCTGGCCGACCGGAGCCGAACGCGGCATCGACGAATCGTCGAACTGAACGAACAGCGCCAGCTGATCCTGTAGGATGCGACCGGCATAGCCGACCGCGTCCTCGGGCGTCACCGTACCATCAGTCTCGACCGTCAGCGTCAGCTTGTCATAGTCCAGGTCCTGCCCGACGCGGGTTGGATCGACCTTGTAGCTGACCTGGCGCACCGGGGAATACAGCGCGTCCACGGGGATCAGCCCGATCGGCGCGTCAGCGGGCCGGTTGGCGACCGCGGGCACATAGCCCTTCCCGACATCGGCGGTCAGCTCCATGTTGAGCGTCGCACCCTCGTCGAGATGACAGATCACGAGATCCTTGTTCATGATCTCGATATCGCCCGATACCGCGATGTCGCCGGCCTTCACGTCGGCGGGGCCGGTCGCGGAGAGCTGCAGCCGCTTGGGACCTTCGCCCTGCATGCGGATGGCGATCTGCTTCACGTTCAGCACGATGTCGGTCACATCCTCGCGAACGCCGACCAGGCTGGAGAATTCGTGAAGCACGTTCTCGATCTTGATCGAAGTGACGGCGGCACCCTGAAGCGACGAAAGCAGCACGCGACGCAGCGCGTTGCCAAGCGTCAGGCCGAAACCACGCTCCAGCGGTTCGGCGACGAAGGTCGCCTTGCGCTTGCCGTCACCGCCCTTTTTCTCGAGGCCGCTGGGCTTCTTCAGTTCTTGCCAGTTCTTTGCATTGACAGACAAGCTGTGTCCCCTGTGTTGGGCCGGACGCGGGGGCGGCGTCGGCCGGGAAGGAAGACGCGGGGTTCGCTCGTCAGCGGGCCCGCGAACGGACGTCCAGGATCGGACGCCCGAAAGATTCAGACGCGGCGGCGCTTCGACGGCCGCACGCCATTGTGCGGGATCGAGGTGACGTCGCGGATCGAAGTGATCTGGAAACCGACCGCTTGCAGTGCACGAAGCGCCGACTCGCGACCCGAACCGGGGCCCTTGACCTCGACCTCGAGCGTGCGGACGCCATGCTCAGCCGCCTTCTTGCCGGCGTCCTCGGCCGCGACCTGCGCCGCATAGGGAGTCGACTTGCGGCTTCCCTTGAACCCCATCGTGCCCGCGGACGACCAGCTGATGGCGTTGCCCTGCGCGTCGGTGATGGTGATCATGGTGTTGTTGAAGCTTGCATTGACGTGCGCGACGCCTGCGGTGATGTTCTTGCGCTCGCGCCTACGGATGCGCTGCGGTGCCTGTGCCATTGGTGATCCTGACCTGAATTCGAGTGGCGAACCGGAGGCGAAACTTCAAGCCGATGTCGGGCCTGAACACTCCACCTCGACGGACGTCTTACTTCTTCTTACCGGCGATCGGCTTGGCCTTGCCCTTGCGGGTGCGCGCATTGGTGTGCGTGCGCTGGCCGCGGACCGGCAAACCGCGACGATGACGCAAGCCGCGATAGCAGGCCAGGTCCATCAATCGCTTGATGTTCATCGCGGTCGTACGGCGCAGATCGCCCTCGACCTGATGGTCGGCGTCGATCGTTTCGCGAATCTGCAGCACTTCCTGATCGGTCAGGTCCTGCACGCGGCGCTCGGCGGCGATGTTCAGCTTGGTCGTGATCTCCTGCGCCTTGGCAGGGCCGATGCCGTGAATATAGGTCAGCGCGATCACCACGCGCTTGTTGGTCGGGATGTTCACACCCGCAATACGTGCCATGTTTTCTGTTCTCCTAGCTCCACGGGCCCGGCATGGCAGCACGGAACCCATCTCGACGCAAATGGCCTCCACCACGCGGAATGACCGGCGTGCGCGAAAGCGCCGCCGTCAGCCGGACCTGCGGAGTAAGTCGGCGTTAGGAGCGCCGCACGCCCGAGTCAAGCGCGTGTTCCACCCCGCGTGGCATCACCCACCATCGCCTCAGCGCGACGAGGGACCAGATCAACTCGACAACGCCGAACGGCCACGCACCCTGAAGGAAGCCGTAAGCCGAACCCATCAGGCACCCGGCGGCAAACAACAACGTCCAGACCCGCGCTCGGTCCTCCAGCATATAACAGACCAGCATGAAGCTCACCGCGAACAGTCCGAACGCGGTCACCGCATCCATGGCTCAGGCGAGGCGTGCGGTGTCGACGG
>DASVUT010000502.1:0-4112 GCA_036386955.1 Sphingomonas sp.
GTGGCCGAACCAGCTCTCGATCGACATCCTCCACCAGCACGGCAAGAACGGCGATCCCTACGGCGCCAGCTTCAACTATGCCCGCGAGTTCGAGTCGCTCGACTTGTCTGCGCTGAAGCGCGACCTCACCGCCTTGATGACCGACAGCCAGCCCTGGTGGCCGGCCGACTACGGGCATTACGGCCCCTTCTTCATCCGCATGGCCTGGCATTCGGCGGGCACCTATCGCACCGGTGACGGCCGTGGCGGCTCGTCGGCCGGGCAGCAGCGGTTCGCGCCGCTCAACTCCTGGCCGGATAACGGCAATCTGGACAAGGCGCGCCGGCTGCTGTGGCCAATCAAGCAGAAATATGGTGCCAAGCTGAGCTGGGCGGACCTGTTCATCCTGGCCGGCAATGTCGCCGTGGAATCGATGGGGGGCCCGATCTTCGGCTTTGGCGGCGGGCGCGAGGACGTGTTCGAGCCGGAAAAGGACGTGTATTGGGGCACCGAGGAGGAATGGCTCGGCCAAACCCGCATCGATGACGAGGCCGGCCTGGCGCTGGAAAGCCCCCTGGCGGCGATCCAGCACGGCCTGATCTACGTGAACCCCGAAGGCCCCGGCGGCTGTCCGCACCCCCAAGGCTCGGCCCGCGACATGCGCGAGACCTTCGCGCGGATGGGCATGAACGACGAGGAAACCGTGGCGCTGACCGCCGGTGGCCATACCTTCGGCAAGGCGCACGGCAACGGCGACTCGTCCAAGGTCGGGCGCGAGCCGGAAGGCACCGATATCGCCGCGCAGGGCATCGGCTGGGCCTCGACCCACGGGACCGGGCACGGCGACGATACGATCACGTCGGGCCTGGAAGGGTCGTGGACACCGACGCCTACGAAGTGGGACATGACCTATTTCGACATGCTGTTCGATCACGACTATGAGCTGGTGAAGAGCCCCGCAGGTGCGCATCAATGGCAGCCGGTCGGCAATCCCGCCGACACGCTGGCCCCCGCCGCGCATACGCCTGGCAAGATGGTGCCGACGATGATGTCGACCGCCGACATGGCGCTGAAGGTCGACCCGGCCTACAACGCGATCTGCCAGAAATTCCGCGCCGATCCCGAATATTTCGGCGATGCCTGGGCGCGCGCGTGGTTCAAGCTGACCCACCGTGACATGGGCCCACGCACGCGCCTGCTGGGCCCCGAAGTGCCGGCCGAAGACCTGATCTGGCAGGACCCGATTCCCGCCGCCGATTATCCCGAGATCGATCAGACCGATGCAGCCGAGCTGAAGGTCGTCATCGCCAATTCCGGGCTGTCGGTCGCCGAGCTGGTGACGACCGCATGGGCGTCGGCATCGACGTGGCGCGTGTCCGATTGTCGCGGCGGCGCGAACGGTGCGCGCATCCGGCTGTCACCGCAGAAGGACTGGGAGGTCAACCGGCCCGAAGAGCTCGCCCGCGTGCTAGCCGTGTACGAGCGGATCAAGGCCGAGTTCGATGCCGAAGGCGCCAAGAAGGTATCGATCGCCGACCTGATCGTGCTGGGTGGGTCGGTCGGGGTCGAGGCGGCGGCCAAGGCGGCGGGATACCCCGTCGACGTACCGTTCAGCCCCGGCCGCACCGATGCGACCGCCGAGCACACCGACGCCGAAAGCTTCGACGTGCTCGAACCCAAGGCCGATGCGTTCCGCAACTATCTGCAGGTGCAGTTCAACGTCCCGACCGAGGAGCTGATGCTCGATCGTTCGCAACTGCTCGACCTGTCCTCGCCGGAGATGACGGTGCTGATCGGCGGCTTGCGGGTGCTGGGCGCGAACCACCCCAAGGCGGAAAAGCACGGCGTGTTCACCGATCGTCCGGGGCAATTGACCACGGATTTCTTCCGCAACCTGCTCGACATGGGCACGGCGTGGAAGAAGGTCAGCGACGAAAGCGACGAGGAGTTCGTCGGCACCGACCGCCACACGCATGAGCCGCGCTGGACCGCATCGCGCACCGACCTGGTGTTCGGATCGAACTCGCAGCTTCGCGCGCTGGCGGAGGTCTATGCGATGGACGACGCGCACGAGAAGTTCGTGAAGGACTTCGTCATCGCCTGGACCAAGGTGATGAACGCCGACCGCTACGACCTGGCGGCCTGAACTGGCCTGATGGGTAACGAAGGGCCGTCGGCAGCGATGCCGGCGGCCCTTTCGTTTGGATGCGCGCGCGCCTACCTTCCGGCGCATGCGCAAACACATTCTCGCGGTTATCGGACTCATCGTGCTGGCCGGGATCGCGGCCGTCATTTATCTCGGCTGGCCCGACAAGGCCAAGCTGCCGATCGAACAGGTCCAGGGCCGCCGCCCGGCGATCACCGCGCCGCGCGTACAAACGATCCCCACCGTCAAGGTGGCCGATGTCGTCGGCTGGCAGAACGGCGCGATGCCGCGTGCGGCCGCGGGGCTGGCGGTGCAGCCCTTCGCGACCGGGCTCGTCCATCCGCGCTGGCTGTACCGACTGCCCAATGGCGACGTGCTGGTCGCCGAAACGAACAGCCCTCCGCGCGAGGGCGGTGGGATCACCGGATGGGTGATGAAGATCCTGATGGGCAAGGCGGGCGCCGGTGTCGCATCGCCGAACCGCATCACCTTGTTGCGCGATGCCGATAGCGATGGGCGTGCCGAGCTGAAGCAGGTTTTCATATCCGGACTGAACTCGCCCACCGGCATGGCTCTGTTCGATGGGCAGTTGTACATCGCCAACACCGATGCGCTGGTGCGTGTGCCGTACGCCGAGGGCCAGACGCGGATCACCGCCACGCCCGAAAAGGTCGTGCCGCTGAACGGCGGGGGCAATCATTGGGCGCGGACCGTAATCCCGTCGGGTGACGGCAAGACCCTGTTCGTGGGCGTAGGTTCGGCATCGAACATCGGCGAACAGGGCATGGAGCGCGAGACGCAGCGTGCGGCCATCCTTCAGGTCTGGCCCGCCGACAAGAACTGGCGGATCTTCGCCGCCGGCCTGCGCAACCCTCAAGGCATGGCGCTGAACCCACAGACCCGCCAGCTTTGGACGGTGGTCAATGAACGCGACATGCTGGGATCGGACCTAGCACCCGATTATCTGACGCAGGTCGAGTTTGGCGACCATTTCGGCTGGCCTTGGTATTATTGGGGCGGCTATCCCGACAAGCGCGTCGAACCCGCCAACCCGCAGCTTCAGCAATATGCCAAGCGCCCCGATTACGCGCTGGGCCCCCACGTCGCCGCTCTCGGCCTGACCTTCGCCGACGGACTGCGGCTGGGTGGACAGTTCGCGCAAGGCGCGTTCGTCGGCGAACATGGATCGTGGAACCGCAAGCCGGTGTCTGGGTACAAGGTCGTGTTCGTTCCCTTTGGACCCAATGGCTTTCCGCTGCCGAACGCGAAGCCGGTCGACGTGCTGAGCGGTTTCCTCAATGCGAACGGCGACGCACAGGGGCGGCCCGTCGGCGTAATCGCTGACCAGACGGGCGCGCTGCTGGTCGCGGACGACGTAGGAAATGCGGTCTGGCGGGTGAGCCGACCAAACCGCGCGATTGCCTTTGCGGGTGGCGCTGAAGAGGCAGCCGGGAATAAGCCAAGGCGGTAATGCCGACCCAGACGCTTCCGCGGAGCACGCGCACGGCCGTTCTCGGGCTGATCGTCGGTGCGCACCTCGCGGTCATTTGGTTCCTGTTGAACCGACAAACCACCAGTCCCGACGTCGAACCTTCCGCCGCAATGTACGTGTTTGATGTCGCGCTGCCAACGCCTACTCCTGTCCGGACCATGAAAGCGACACCGACGAAGTCGCAGCCGCGACGAGCGACTTCGGCAGCAGATCGAGCCCCGCCCAGTGCAAAACTCCTGAGTTATCAGGCCGCAGGAGCGTCCCAGCCGGTCGTCGATGCTACGGTCGAGAAAGATGCCCCACCGCTAGCTGTACCGGTCGCAGTGTCACCGCCAGGCCCGTCGATCGGTCGTGAAACCGCTGGTGGCGATGGAAGCGGCATGCGCGACACCGGAGGCGTCGGGGGAGGTGCTGGGGGCGCTTCGGACGGAGGAGGCGGAGGCGGAGGCGGAGGCGGAGGCGGAGGCGGAGGCGGAGGCGGAGGCGGAACGCGGT
>DASVUT010000503.1:0-1752 GCA_036386955.1 Sphingomonas sp.
GTACCAGACCTTCACATCGGACCAGTCGTTGCGCGCCGATACGTCGTACAGCGTCACGTCCTGTTCGGCATGGCCACGCTTGCCGTTCTGGCGCGACCAGTTGGCGTGGGTCAGCATCACGACGCGTGGTTCGACGACGCGGCTGACAACGGCGACGTGCCCCAGCGGAAGACGGCTCGTCTTCTCAAAGACCACGACCGCGCCGACTTTGGGCTTGTGCCCGCGGGCGTAGCGGCCATCGGCCTGGTCCCACCAGGTCCATGCATCGCCATAGATCTGGATGCCAGACGCGGCGCGCGCGAAGGGCACGCACTGGCCCACATAGTCGAGCAGCGATCCGGCCTGCGCCACGCCCGCGCCCGAAAGGATCACCAGGCCCATGGCCGCACGAAGAAGAAAGCGCCGCATCGGAACGGCATAGCGTGCGCTTGGTCACCGCGCGGTTGCGCGGCGTGGTTAACGAAGGATGAGGGGCGTCACCGCGACTGGCGCTTGGCCATGAAGGCGAGGCGTTCGAACAGCATCACGTCCTGTTCGTTCTTCAACAACGCGCCGTGGAGCGGCGGGATGGCCTTGGTCGGGTCGCGGTTCTGGAGAACCTCGAGCGGCATATCCTCGTGCAGCAGGAGCTTGAGCCAATCGAGCAGTTCGCTGGTCGACGGCTTTTTCTTCAGACCCGGGACGTCGCGGACATCGTAAAAGATGTCCATTGCGCGGCTGACGAGCAGCTTCTGGATGCCCGGAAAATGCACGTCGACGATCGCCTGCATTGTCTCGCGATCGGGAAACTTGATATAGTGGAAGAAGCAACGGCGCAGGAACGCGTCGGGCAGTTCCTTTTCGTTGTTCGAGGTGATGACCACGATCGGCCGCTCGACCGCACGCACCGTCTCGCCCGTCTCGTACACATGGAACTCCATGCGATCGAGTTCCTGGAGCAGGTCGTTGGGGAACTCGATATCCGCCTTGTCGACCTCGTCGATCAGCAGCACGCAAGGGCGCGGTTGCGTGAATGCGTCCCACAGCTTGCCGCGCCGGATGTAGTTGGCGATGTCGTGAACGCGCGCGTCGCCAAGCTGGCCGTCGCGCAGCCGCGCCACGGCATCATATTCGTACAAGCCCTGCTGTGCCTTGGTCGTCGACTTGACGTTCCATTCGATCAGCGGCGCATCGACCACGCGCGCGATCTCATGCGCCAGCACGGTCTTGCCGGTCCCCGGTTCGCCCTTGACCAGCAGAGGGCGGCGCAACTGCACTGCGGCATTGACCGCGACCTTCAGGTCATCGGTGGCGACATAGTTTTCGGTGCCCTGGAAACGCTTCATGGCGCAAACCCGTAAGGCGTTTCGCACCGGCCGCCAAGCGTCAGGTCCGGGCGCCCGCGCGTGCCTCCATCAGGTCCCACAGCCCCCGGTGCTGGGCAAGCAGCTGTTGAGCGCCGAACGCCACGGCCCGGTCGACTGCCGGGCTCGCGCAGAGCGCCAGCGCGTGCAGCGTTTCTTCCACGTCCGGCAATCGCTGGGGTGCGACACCGACCGCGAACCGGTCGGCGGCGACATCGAGGAGGCGGCGTAGCGAGGTCCAGTCGAGCACCAGCGCGGCCACGGCCCCCAATGCACAGCCGCCACGTTCCGACCGCGCAAGCATCGCGAGCGCGTGACGCTGCGCGATCAGCGCGGCCTCGCTCACATCCTGACCTGGCGTGGACGGCAGGGGACCCGCCGCCGCCACCAGTTGCGCGAGGTATCCGCG
>DASVUT010000504.1:0-2968 GCA_036386955.1 Sphingomonas sp.
CCAGCTTGGCGGGCGCCCGGCCAGCAGCGGATGGTCGCGGCCGGCGGCGGTCGGGGTGATGCGCCGCGCGATGCCGGCCTCGCCGGGATTCGTGATCTTGCGCACCGTGCCGCCGGCGGTCACCACGGCAATCTGCAGCCCGGCGCATGATCCAAAGGACGGCGTGCCGGACGCGTACACCGCCCCCATGAACGCGATCTGCCGCCGGACAGCCGGCGTATCCTCGTACACGTGGAGCGGCGATCCCGTGACGAATACGGCGTCGTAGCCGGCGAGGTCTTCGGGCGCGTAGGCCTGCGCGCCGTCGTCCGCAGGCATGACGATGGCGATCCGCGCGTCGGGTGCGAGTTGGGCAAGGGTGGCGGCGTAGCTTTCGCCCGCGCTTTTCCCCGCAGCCTTGCGCCGTCCGGCGCGCTCATGGGGCAATTCGCTGTCGGCGATGAGGAAGTGAGGCAAGGGCGATACTCGCGCGTGGGTGTCCCACGCAAACGCGCCTGGCGGCGCTTCGATGCAGCTTTGCCTCGTGCCGCGCCCGGTCCTAGTGCACTGGTGACCCCTACGGGAATCGAACCCGTGTTTTCGCCGTGAGAGGGCGACGTCCTAGACCGCTAGACGAAGGGGCCGTGCGGTGGAGGCGCGCTGGTAGGCAAGGGGGCGGGGGGCGTCAAGCCCTGCGATCGTCCGCACGTGTCACACCGGATGAGGCCGAGCCAGGTCGGCGATCATAGTCCCCGATATATGGGCAAAAGCGCCGGCAGGTCGCCCGCCCCATGCCGAGCTGGGCGGTAAGCATCAAGGCAAAAGTCCCATGGATGCGTCACCGGCCATATCGCCGTGGCGGCGGGCGAACACGCGGACGCGCGCGCGATCAGCGACCGATGCGGCGCTCGGGCGCCAGCAGATCCTCCAGCCGTTCGGCCATGCTGTCGGCCAAGCAGCTACGGTTCGTCCTGCATGTATCGCGCTCGATCAACCAGCCACGCTGCTGCTCGCGGAACGCGCCGATATCGTCCACCGCGGGATAGTCGCTGTCGCCGGCGATCAGTTTCGCCACCGCGTTCGCCACGCTGCGATCCCACGCAGCCAGATCGGGGTCGGCGCAGATCGTCTTTTCGGTCGGCGAGCGAGCCTTGTCGCATGCGAAGCTGGGGGCCGCCGCTCGCGAACTCGCGACAACGGGAGCAAGGATGAGCACGACCTCGCCTCCGAAGATCATCGCCAGTCGTCGGCTCTCGATCGGGAACACCGCCGATCGATTGAGCGAACTGATCGTGCCGTCGGGACCGGGTACGTCGCATCGGTATGTCGTCAGCATGACGGGTTGGCGAGGGATCGCGTTCAAACCCAGCTCGGCAGGGGAAGGCGAAGGCCGTCTGCCGGATCCCGGTCGGCGTGGCAGGCGTGCCAGCGCCGCCGCGACCGTCGTGCGTTGCACCGTGCGCCGCCCACGACACGCATGCCCCGCACGATCAATCGTCAGCGAGGTCGCCGTGAGGATCGCCAGGCGCTCGACCAGCCGCGGGTCGTCGCGGTATAACGTGCGTTGGCTGTTGTCCGTAGCAGGATCGATCAGCACGCGAACGACCTTGTACCGGCCGACCGGACCTTGATCCGGTGCTGCAGCCATGGTGGTCGCGGCAAGCACCGCCGCTAACAATCGCCCGACGATCATTGGCGAGACGCGCCCAATGCGGCTTCGAAGATCCGCGCGGCCGCAACGATACCGGCCTGGGGATCGAGGCGGTTCACGATGGCGCGCGCGCCAGCATAATTGCAGGTGCTGCCATAAATGAAGTGTTGGAGCTGATTACGGTTGGCATAGCTTGATCCGTAGATCATCCCGTGCGCCATGACGGCGTAGGCGATCTCGGGAACCTTGACGAGCTCCGGATCGGCGAGCAGGTCGAGCCCGCGACCGATCGCAAATCCGGCGCTGGCGTAATTGTACCACCACGTAAGTTGCACATATCCGCGGCCGAAATAGCTCTGCTCGGTCCCCGGCGCACGGGCGTAGCTAGGGGTGGCGGCAACGGCGGGGTTCGCTCCTGGTCTTGCTTGGGCCGTAAGCGGATGTTCGCCCGTCACATCGACCGTCCACTGCTGACCATCCCGTTCGGTGATCGTCGCCGAGTCGCCGTTTCGCTGGACCTTTACTTCGGGCCCATACACATAGGAGGCACCGCGACCCGTCTCCTCGGCCGGCGTCATGGTTCGCCATGCCCGGATCGTTCGAGCAGGCCGTCGCGCGGTGGCGGCAAGCTGCACCGGGACGGTACGCGCCGACTCCCAGTAGGTTGTCGCCATCATATATGCCATCCATCGCAAGTCCACGATGCGACTGTCGCGTTCCATGAACGACAATACACGATCGAAATCGGGCAAGGATGCGTCGGAGAACTTGGCCCCCGCCACCGCGTCCGCCCGCATCCGTGTCGTGATCTCCGTCGCGAATGTCTGATGATTGAACAGGCCGGAATGGACCTGATCGTTCACCGGGCCGGGCGCATCGCGCATCGCATCGAGTTCGCGCGCCATGCTGCCGTAGCTGAACAGCATGCGCCAGGTCTCGCCGCCGGGGAGCACGACGCGGTTCTGCCGCTCGGCGGCGTTGCGGACGCCGGCGGCCTGCTGGAAACCGGCGATGGCGGCGACACGGTCCTGGCGGAAGCGCGCGACCGCCGATGCCATGGCCAGCCGTTGCGCGACAGGGGCGGGGTGGGGATTGGCGGCCTGACTGCGCAGTTCGGCGATCAGCGCGAGTTGTTCGTCGACCTGGCGGACCGCGGTGACCCCGTTCAGCCCGGGATAGCGCGCGCCGGGAACGCCCCCGACCGGCCCTGACAGCGCGGGTACCGGAACCCGGTCGCCACCCAGCCTGACTGTTTCAGGTGCCCGTCCCATTCCGATGGTCCTCCCTGCCGCTTCGTCGTGACCTTACGCCGCTTTGCGTCGCTCCGCCATTTCGGCG
>DASVUT010000505.1:0-6734 GCA_036386955.1 Sphingomonas sp.
CCGTATCCTGTCGGGCATGGCCGATGTCTATGATCGCCCGCCTACTGCGGCGGGGGGATCGGGGCGTGCCTATTTCCTCAACCGGCTCCTGACCGACGTGATGTTCCCCGAGGCCGGGCTGGTCACGATGGACCCGCGCGCACGCGCGCGGCAGAAGACCCGGCTAGTAGGGGCAATGGCGGCGATCGCGGCTCTGTGCGTCGTCACCGTCGGTGCCTGGGGCGTCAGCTTCGCCCGCAACCGCGCGTTCCAGAACGAGCTGCTCGCCAAGACTGGCGAGGCGGAAGCCGCGATGCGTGACTCGGGCGTCGACCTGAAGGAAGTGCGCGAAAGCGACGCCGATCTGCGCGCCGCGCTACCCGCGCTGAACGCGCTCCGCGGGCTGCCGCAGGGCTTTGTCGATCGCCGGAACGGTGGGCCGCCCTTGTCGATGCGGCTGGGGTTGTTCCAGTCCGGGCTGTCGGCGGAAGCCGAGCAGGGCTACCGCGAGGCGCTGCGACGCGTGATGCTCCCGCGACTGCTGCTCCGCCTCGAACAATATATGGGCGCGGCGGCTAGCGATCCGCTCAAACTCTATGAGCCGCTCAAGGTCTATCTGATGCTCGGCGGGCAGGGGCCGCTCGACAAGGCGGCGGTGCGCGCTTTCGTCACCACCGACTGGGCGACCGAGGTGTTCCCGGGCGCGGACGCGCAGATGGAGCGCAACCAGCTGACGCAGCATCTCCAGGCGCTGCTCGACGACCGCGACATGGCGGCGAGCTGGGCCGATCGGCGTGCGCCGCTCGACGGCACGCTGATCGCCTCGGCGCGCGCATCGGTGCAGACGCTGAGTCTTGCCGATCGTGCCTATGCCGTCATGCGGCAAAAGGCGCAGACCGCAGGGCCGGCCTGGGAGGTCGCCAATGTCATCGGACAGGGTGACGCGCTCGCCTTCGCCAATCCCGAGCAGGTGCTCTCGGCGCGCGTCCCGTATTTCTTCACCCGTGCGGGGTTCGAGAAGACCTATGCGCTGGGGCTCGCCTCGGTGAACCAGGATCTGAAGCGCGATCTGTGGGTGCTGGGCGGGGACGCCGATACCGCCGGCATCCAGGGCGAAATGCAGAACGTCCGCGCGGGCGTCGCGGGTCTCTATGCCAAGGACTATATCGCCGCCTGGGAAGGGGTCGTGAAGACGATGCAACCCGCCTCCTATTTCGCCGACCGCGCCGCGCTGGGCGCCTTCACCAAGATGCCCTCCCCATTGAAGCTGGTGCTGCTCGAGTTGCGCAAGAACACGATCTTTGCCGGCGGGCTGAGCGGCGGATTGAGCGCAATGGCGCGTCGGCGGGTGGCGCAGGCCGGGTATCGTGGCGTCCAGGCGCGCGACATCACCGAAGGGCGGGAGGCGGGTCTGTCGGCGGGCGACGAGATCACGAATTACTTCGCGCAGCTCCACGGCTTCGTCGGCGATGGCAAGGCACCTGCACCGATCGACGAGTTCGTGACCGCGGTGAAGGCCGCGGGCCAGGCGGTGATCGCCGCCAAGTCGATGGGCGGCGGCGGCGGGTCGGAGGCAACTCAGGCCGGGATGGCGACCGCCATGGCCGCGGTGCAGACCGCCGCCGCGGCGGCACCCGCGCAGCTCGCGCCGTTCGTGGAGGCCGCGGCCAAGGGCGGGTCGGGGGCGCAGGTGTCCGCCGCGCAAGGGGCGGTGACCGATGCCTATGCGCAATCGGTGATGCCCGCATGTCGGGAGGTTGCCCAGGAGCGCTACCCTTTCTTCGGGGGCGCCGTGCAGGATGCCTCGGTGCCTGACACGCTGCGCCTGTTCGGCATGGGGGGCACGATCGACAGTTTCGCGCGCACGCGGCTCGCCGCGATGATGGAGACGAGCGGCCCGGTGTGGCGCTGGAAGAGCGACGATCCGATCGCCGCGACGCTCGACCCGCAGGTGCCCGAACAATTCGCCAAGGCATCGCAGATCCGCGACCTGCTCGCCGGCGGCCTGCCGCTCAAGGTGTCGGTCGGCACCATGGGAAGCGACGTCGCCGCCGCCGAGTTCGCTAGCGGCGGTGCCACCTATCGATTCGCGCGCGGCGACATGAGCGAAAAGCCGCTGCTTTGGTCGGCGAATGGCGGCGTGCCGACCGCGGCCGTGGCGCTGTTCGGTGCCGACAACGCGGAAGCGCGCCGCTTCGAGGCCGAAGGACCATGGGCGCTGTTCCGGCTCGTCGACAAGGCGGTCAAGGAGAATGCCGGGCCGCAGGCGATCAAGGCGACTTTTGGCGAAGGGTCCAAGTCGGTGACCTTTATCATCAAGCTGCCCTCCGAACAGAACCCGTTCAGCCGCGGCGGCGTGTGGTCGTTCCGTTGCCCGACAGCGCTCTGAGCCCCGCGATGGGCAGCACCATCCTGTGGGGAAAACTGCCCGCGCATGGCGATTTCGTCGCGCGGGGGCTGTCGGCGAGTGGCCGCGACCGGCTCGACGACTGGCTGGCCGCATCGCTGGCGGACGCGCGCGGCGTGTTCGGCGACGGGTTCGACGACGCCTACGACCAAGCCCCGCCCTGGCGCTTCGCATGGCCCGATCCGCCCCACTGGACCGCGGGCGCGATGGCACCGTCGGTCGACGCGGTCGGGCGTCGCTATCCCATCCTCCTCGCCCGCACCGCCGTGTCACCCGCCGAGGTCGAGCCCGTGGCGGAGGCGGTCGAGGAGCTGCTCTACACCGCCTTGGTGGCCAGGTGGGGCGCCGACACGCTAACCGCCGCCGCCTCAGCCATCGCGGTCACCCAAGCCACGCCGTGGACATCGGGACCGCGCTGGTGGACGCTGGGCGCAGAAGGGTTTGGCGAACAGGCGGTCGCGGGCGAACACCCACCGGCGCTGATGCGCAACATGCTGATGCAGGAAGATGGTTCATGACGGCGGGAATGCGGTTCGACAGCGCCGCGCTGACCCATGAGGGTCGCGTGCGCACCAACAACGAAGACGCCTATTGCGTCCGGCTGAGTGACGGGTTGTTCGTGGTGGCCGACGGCATGGGCGGGCACGAAAATGGCGAATGGGCCTCTGCCGCCATCGCCGAGGCGATCCGCACGGTCGAACTGCCCGGCGATTTCGATGCCGCATGGACCGCCGTGGGTGAGGCGATCCACGCCGCTAATTCGACCGTGTGGAACGAGGCGCAGGCTCGCGGCCTCCAAATGGGATCGACCTGCGTCGTGCTCCTCGTCCGCGATGCGCGCTTCGCCGTGCTGTGGGTCGGCGACAGCCGCGCCTATCTGTCGCGCGGGGGGCAGTTGGTGCAGCTCAGCCACGATCATACCCAGGTGCAGGAGATGATCGACCGCGGTCTGCTGACCCCGCAGGAGGCGGAAGGCCACCCGATGGGCCATGTCCTCGCCCGCGCGGTCGGGGTGCAGCCGATCGTCGAGGTCGATGTCGTGTCCGACGAGATCGAGCCCGGCGACGTGTTCTTGCTCTGCTCCGACGGGTTGACCGCCCGGGTCGAGGATCACGAAATCAACCACGCGATGAGCAGCCGCGATGCCGAGGACCGTGTCCGCGTCCTCGTCGACCTCACCCTGGCGCGCGGCGCGCCCGACAACGTTACGATCGTCACGGTCAGCGCTCAGGCGTCGACCGCGCCCAGCCTGCAGAACCCTTTCCATATGGTGGCCCCATGACCGATCCGAACGGCCCGCCGGACGACGACGACCGCACCGTCTTCGTGCCCTCAGGCGGACAGATGCCGCCGCCGCCCGCCTCCTGGGGTGCGCCCGCCGCGCGTCCGCCTGAAGAGCGCACGGCCCCGCCCATCAACCAGGACGATCATACCGCCCCGCCATCGAGCCAGCCGACCGGCGGTTTCCAGACCGCCTTCGCGCCGCGCACCGACGGGCAGAGCATTCAG
Organism: Sphingomonas sp.; assembly: GCA_036386955.1. Taxonomy (GTDB): domain Bacteria; phylum Pseudomonadota; class Alphaproteobacteria; order Sphingomonadales; family Sphingomonadaceae; genus Sphingomonas. The sequence continues at coordinate 3,896 of DASVUT010000505.1, forward strand.
GTCGGCGACGTGCTCAACCATATCTTCGAGGTGAAGCGGTTCCTGGCGCGCGGCGGCATGGGCGAGGTGTTCGAGGGCACCAATGTCAACACCGAGGAACGCGTTGCGATCAAGGTCATGCTGCCAGCACTCGCCGCCGATCCCAACGTCATCGGCATGTTCCGCAAGGAAGCGCGCACGCTGACCCGGCTGAATCACGAGGCGCTCGTCAGCTACCGCGTGCTGGCGCAGGAGCCACAGCTTGGCGTCCTGTACATCGTCACTGAATATATCGACGGCACCAACCTGGCCGATGTGCTGGGCACGCTGAAGCCCGAACCGGCGCAGCTGCTGCGCCTGCTCCGCCGTCTGGCGTCGGGCTTGCGGACCGCGCACGGGCTGGGCGCGATCCACCGAGACATGTCGCCGGACAATGTCATTCTGGAGGATGGCAATCTCGACAAGGCAAAGGTGATCGACTTTGGCATCGCCAAGGACCTCGATCCAGGTTCGGCGACGATCGTGGGCGAAGGGTTCGCGGGCAAGCTCAACTATGTCGCGCCCGAACAATTGGGCGATTTCGGGCGCGAGGTCGGCACCTGGACCGACGTGTACAGCCTGGCGCTCGTCATCATGGCGGTGCAACTCGGCAAGAATGTCCAGATGGGCGGATCGCTCGTCGATGCCGTCGACAAGCGTCGCGCGGGTCCGGACCTTTCGGCGATGCCCGACGAGATCCGGCCGATCCTGGACAAGATGCTGAAGCCCAATCCGGCCGATCGCCTGCGCACGATGGACGACGTGATCGCCGAGGTCGACGCGCAAGGGATCGGAGCACCGGTGCCCGCGCCTCGATCCAAGGTGCCGATGGTCGCCGGCATCGGCGCGGCACTCATCGCGGTCGTCGCCGGGGGCTGGGTGGCCATGGGCGGCGGTCGTGAGGAGGCGGGGAAGGGCGGCCCCGGCATCGTCGCGGTCGCGCGCGATCCGGTCGAACTGGCGCGTCAGGCGATCGATTCGACGCTGCCGTCGGTCGCATGCACCTGGCTCAACATCGTCAAGGTCGACCAGGCGGACGGCCGCATGACCGTGGCGCTGACCGGCGTCGCGGGCAATCCGTCGGCGGCACAGAACGAGGTCAGCCGCGCGCTTCAGGCGCAAAAGATCAACAACGCGACGATCAACTTCGACGAGGTCGCCCCGATCACGCAATCGGGATGCGCGGCGCTCGACGCCTATCGCCAGGTTCGCGCCGCGGAGGGGCGGCGGCTGACGGTGGCGCAACGCAGCTTCGAACTGCGCGTCCAGCCCCCGGAATCGCCGATCGCGGGCAAGAAGGGCGCGAACACGATCTTCACGATCAACATCGGCGATCCGACCGCCGACTTCGCGCTGGTCGGGCTGGAGCCATCGGGCAAGATCACGCCGCTGATCGAAAGCCGCGCCGCGTTCGAGGCCGCGCGAAAGGCCGGCGCGATCCTGGTCACGGATCTGGGATCGGACCGCTACCGGCTCGACGTCATCGTCGATCACCTCAATTGGTCGGGGCTGATGCTGGTGACCGGCAAGGGTCCGTTCCCCAACGCCGTCACCGCGCCGCCCATCGGTGCCCGCGGCCCCGACTGGCGCGACAATTTCGTCAGCACGGCTGCGAACAACGGCTGGAACACCGACATGGTATGGTTCAAGACCGTCGATGAGGTCGCGGAATAGGCGCGGGTTCCATCGCGCCGTCGACAAGCGAACGCCACCCGACACGCCCCGCGCGTGGCGGACGCGCGCATTCCACGCTTGGGGATCAGCGTCAGGCGAACGAACTGTCCTCCGAAGCAGGCCGGAGCAGTGCGTCGCGGCACCGCCTACCGTCGTCCAACGCTCCGGCCTGCGCCGGAGCACAACCGTGCACCGTGCCTGAGTGCTGAGCGTCCGCCCACCAATGGCCGGGGAAAAGGCAGCCGGTCGGCATTTGGAAGATCGCTCATCGCTCCGTGGGCAACGCGACAGAGGTTGGCTTCAATAGGCGTGAAAAGGTGACGCGCGCTCCACGGGAAGCGTTATACCCAGGGACGCGGCGCACCACCGGATGGTTCGCCAGTGAGCATCGGACAAGCCTCCCCGCTTACGGCGTATTCGGCACACCGTCTGCTTGCCTGGAGAGAAGTAGACAACGACCTCCCGACCGTCCCCGGCGTGTCGTGCGCGCCACGTCAGCTGCGCCCCTGGCGTCGAGCGGGTCGGGTCTTGAGGGCTCCAAGAGGTTAGCCCCTCCGCTTCGACCAACTTAGTAGCAAATGCTTCCGCCGAGATCGTTGCAGGTCGCCTGATCTGCTCAGCCACGATCCCTTCCCGCTGAGCAGCCGGGTCATCGAATGCGGCGATCACCTGCGCCTCAAGCACCGCGGCGCAGAGCATCAGGAGGCTGACGATCATCCCGCAATCTCCTGAAACGAACACTCGACCACGCGAACGGAACAAACCCGTCGCGACCAACTCCATAAGCCGGACATTTGCAGATACCACGGAGGCCATGACCCCTTTCCGTGGATATTGCGCAGAGGGCACTCGGCCGATCACTCCTATAAATCGCCTCGCACCTTCCACGCCGACCGGCTGTGACACGGGATCAACGAGCGGCGCATAACCGCCGTGGTCCCATCCTCGCCCTCGCCGCCATCGTCAGCGAGTGCACCGTATGACCTCTACCCAGTCCTATTCCCCGCGCAGGATCGCAAGCACCTCCGTGACGCGCCGTGCGCGCGTCGCGGCGCTCTTGGCGCCGTGGATGCGGTGGGTCAGGCCGCGCCGACGCCCCGGCGTGGCGGCGCTCCAGGCATCGCTGGCCTCCGGGTCGGTGGCGAGC
>DASVUT010000506.1:0-5047 GCA_036386955.1 Sphingomonas sp.
CGTGACGTTTCCCGATCAGGGCCGACCCCGGCCTGCGTGCGTGGCACGGTGCAGATCGGTCGTGAGCGCGTCGACCTGATCCAGCCGGCCGGATCGACGCATCCCGACGCGGTACTCGCCGTCATCAGCGATTCGGGCAACGTCTTCGCGATCAACCGGTCTCCGTTCGACAAGGCTTATGCGATTCAGGTTCATTCCGTGGGGCAGACCATGGCGCTCGGGCGGCTCGATAGACAGCCGCGGACGGCGCAGCTGCAGGAATGGCTGGGCAGCGGCAAAGCGCCCGAGTTCGCGGTGCGATCCACGACGATCATCGACGCCGATGGCAAACGGCGGGTGCGTATGCCCAACGGCACGACGATGAGCGTCACGACAAAGAAGAACTGATGTTCCTCCATTTCCTCGACGAACTGCGCGTCGCGGGTATTCCCGCCAGCATCAAGGAGCATCTGGTGCTGCTTCGCGCGCTCGACGCCGAGGTGATCGAGCGCACGCCCGAAGCGTTCTACTATCTCGCCCGCGCCACCTATGTGAAGGACGAGGGGTTGCTCGACCGCTTCGATCAGGTCTTCGCCAAGGTGTTCAAGGGGATCGCGACGACCTTCGGCACCGCGCCCGCGGACGTACCCGCGGACTGGCTCAAGGCCGTAGCCGAAAGGTTCCTGACTCCTGAGGAGATGGCTGCGATCCAGTCGCTCGGTTCCTGGGACGAGATCATGGCCACGCTTCAGAAGCGGCTGGAGGAGCAGGAGGGTCGGCACCAGGGCGGGTCCAAATGGATCGGCACCGGCGGCACCAGCCCCTTCGGCAATGGCGGCTACAACCCCGAAGGCGTGCGGATCGGCGGCGAGTCGGTGCACAAGCGCGCGATCAAGGTGTGGGATCAGCGCGCGTTTAAGAACCTCGACAACACGCGCGAACTCGGCACGCGCAACATCAAGGTCGCGCTACGGCGGCTCCGTCGCTTCGCGCGTGAAGGGGCCGCCGACGAACTCGACATCGATGGCACGATCGACGGCACCGCGCGTCAGGGTTGGCTCGACGTCCGCATGCGCCCCGAACGGCGCAACGCGGTCAAGCTGCTGCTGTTTCTCGACGTAGGCGGGTCGATGGACCCGTGGGTGCGGCTCTGCGAGGAGCTGTTCTCGGCCGCGACGTCCGAGTTCAAGAACATGGAGTTCTTCTACTTCCACAATTGCCCGTATGAAGGGCTGTGGAAGGACAATCGGCGGCGCTTCGCCGAACGTACCCCGACCTGGGACGTGCTCCACAAGTTCGGCCATGATTACAAATGCGTGTTCGTCGGCGATGCGTCGATGAGCCCGTATGAGATCACGCATCCGGGCGGATCGGTGGAACATATGAACGAGGAATCGGGCGCGACCTGGATGCACCGGCTGGTGACGACCTATCCGGCGGCGGTGTGGCTCAACCCGATCCCGTCCGAACAATGGGGCTATTCGCAGTCGATCCGCATGATCCGCGAGATGATCGGCGACCGTATGTACCCGCTGACGCTGGGCGGCCTGGACGACGCTATGCGGGAGTTGACCCGCAAGCGTTGACCGCGCCGCCCGACGTCACCGCCCCAGCCACCGCTCCACGGCCGGCCTGATCCGCTCCGCCGCCGCCTTGCGCACCGCGATCGCGGTCAGCGCGTTGCGCATGCCGCCACGGTTCGCCTCCGGGATGTACTTGTCGGCATAGGCCTGGATCTTGCCCGGCATCGCCGGATCATTCGACCCCGCGCCCAGGCCCACGATATAGCCCGACCGCGTGCTTTCCTCCAGAAACGTGTCGACCAGTTCGCGGTTCGCCACTGCCCAGTCGAACGCCATGTCGGGATGCCGCCCCGCCACCGCGCGCAACAGGCTCGCGCGTTGCGGCGGGGTGAAGGTGTCGGTCTTCAACAGCTCGAGCGCGCGCGTCGCCAGCGCCTCGTCGCGCGCGGCACCCAGCAGCGACACGAACCGGTTCTTGGCCACCGGGCTCGTTTCCGCTTTGGCCAGGTTCAGCAGCACGTCCCATTCGGCCGCCGTCGCGTTCCCGGCATAGGTGGACAGGATCGGCTGACGGATCGCAGGCGGGATGGCGGTGGGGTTCGTCTGGAGCTGCGCGACGTAGCGGCGTGCGCGGGCGGCGACGTCCGCATCGCCATACGCGCCCAGCCGCGCGATCAGCGTTTCGCGCAGGTTCGACACAAGCGCCGTTTCGCCCGGCCGCGCCTCATAGCCGATCCGCGCGAGCACGGGCGCGAGCCGGTCGGTCGATCGCGCGCGTAGCGGGGCCTCCAATGGCGTGTCGCCGAACAGGCCCGCCACCGATCCAAGCCCGCCGGCGACGGACTGCCACTCCAGCGGGTCCGCGGTCGGGCTCACCCGGTCGAGCACCGCGAAATAGCGCGCCATGTCCTGATATCCGCCGACACCAAGGGCGAAGTCATCGCCCAGCAGCCCGAGCCGGTCGTTCAGCGCCTGTTGCGGGTAATCGCGAACCAGCGCCGCATGCGCCGCCTCGTCATACATGACGCGCGTATAGCTGCCCTTGCCCACATTCGCGACGAACGTCCCGCAACCACGCACTGACACCGGCCGCGCGGCAGCACCGCTGACGATCGCATCGCCGCGGCCCCCGCCGATCGTGCCGAGCGCGATGGGAACCTGCCAGGTCTGCGGCGTCTTGGATGGCTCATCCAGCCCGAAGCGCCCCTGGCTCAGCTGCGCCGTCGTGGTCCCAGCGGCGCATCGCACGTTGGCCACTTGGATTAGCGGCACCCCGCCCTGCAAGGTGTAGCTGCGCGCGATCGAGGCGACCGGCTGCCCGGCGGCGGCCGACAGTTCGGCCCAGAGCTGCTCGGTTACGGTGTTCCCGTAACGATACTTCGCCATGTAGCGGCGGACGCCGTCGCGGAACTTGGCCTCGCCCAGATATTTTTCGAGCATGCCGATGACCTGCTCGCCCTTGGCATAGGTGATGCCGTCGAACGCTTCGCCGATCTGCTCGACGGTTTCGATCTTGCGGATGATCGGATGTGTCGCCTGCGTCGCGTCGATCCCCATCGCCCCTTCGCGCGATCCCGCCACCGCGGCGGATTCGACCTTCCAGGTCGGGTTGAACAGGTTGGAGACCTTGCTCTCCATCCAGGATGCAAAGCCTTCGTTCAGCCAAAGGTCGTCCCACCACGCCATGGTGACCAGATTGCCGAACCACTGGTGCGCCATCTCATGCGCGACGACGGCATAGATTCGCTGCCGATTGCCCTCGGTCGACCGCTTGGGGTCGAACAACAGCTCGTTTTCGAAATAGAAGATCGCGCCCCAATTCTCCATCGCGCCGAAGAACTGGCTGGACCCTGGGCCTGCGATCATGTCCATCTTAGGCAAAGGATAGGGCTGGCCGAAATAGTCGTTGTAATAGGTCAGCAGCCGCTTGGCCGATGCCAGCGCATAATCGCCCTGATCGACCACACCTTTGCGGGTGATGATGCCGATCTCGACATTGCCGACGCGCTCCGCCTTGCGCTCCATCTCGCCCATGCCGAGGAACAGGAGGTAGCTCGACATCAGCGGCGACTCGCCGAACCGGTAAAGCTGCGTGCCGTTCGCGGTCGTCGTCACCGACGTTGCCGGCATGTTGGAAAAGGCGAGCTGACCCGCGGGCGCTTCGGTCGCCAGCTTGAACTTCGCCTTGAACGACGGCTCGTCCCACATCGGTGCGAAGCGGCGCGCGTCGGGTGCCTCGAACTGCGTCGCCAGCATCCGCGCGGGCGTTCCGTCGGCATTCGAATAATCGATCGCGAACAGCCCCGATGCCGACTGGTTGATCTTGCCCGTCCATTGCAACGTCAGCACATGGCGGCCCACGCGCGCCGTCGTCGGCAGGGTCAGCCTCAGCTGTTGCGCGTCCTTGTCGAGCGCGAAGCGCGCCGGCTTGCCGTCGAAGGTCGCGGTCTTCACGTCCAGGTCGGCCGCGTTCAGCACGACCGTCCGCGTCGCCTTGCGCACGTCGACCGTCACCGTCTCCGACCCCGAAAAGCTCAGCGTCTTGGCATCGGGGCGAACGCTAATGTCGTACAGGATCGGCACCACCGTCTTGGGCAATTGCCCCTGCGCCAGCGCGGGCGACGACGCGGTCAGGGCAAGCAGGACGAGGGTACGCTTCATCGGGCACTCCACAACATATGTGTATATGACGCGTCTGATACAGTGTTGCTGACACGCCGCAACGTTGGACAGCGGTGCCGCTTACGCTATCGAACCTGTCCATGACATTGCCCGCCATCTTCGATCGTCTGGCGCTTCCCGTGATCGGGTCGCCTTTGTTCATCATCTCCGGCCCCGATCTGGTCATCGCACAGTGCAAGGCGGGGATCGTCGGCTCGTTTCCTGCCCTCAACGCGCGCCCGGCGGCGCTGCTCGACGAATGGCTCCACCGGATCACCGAAGAACTCGCAGCCCACAACCGCGCGCATCCCGATTCTCCCGCCGCGCCCTTTGCCGTCAATCAAATCGTCCACAAATCCAATGATCGGCTCGACGCCGATCTTGCCATGTGCGCCAAGTGGCAGGTGCCGATCGTCATAACGTCGCTTGGCGCGCGGGAGGACCTGAACACGGCGGTGCATGGCTGGGGCGGCATCGCGCTGCACGACGTGATCGACGACCGGTTTGCGCGCAAGGCGATCGAAAAGGGTGCCGACGGCCTCATCGCCGTGGCGGCTGGCGCCGGCGGCCATGCGGGAACGCTGTCGCCGTTTGCGCTCATCTCCGAAATCCGCGCCTGGTTCGACGGGCCTCTCGCGCTTTCGGGGTCGATCGCCACCGGCGGTGCCATCCTCGCCGCGCAGGCCATGGGAGCGGACTTCGCCTATATTGGCTCCCCCTTCATCGCCACCAGCGAAGCAAATGCCGAGCCTGCGTATAAGCAAGGTATCGTCGATGGCCGCGCGAGCGACATCATCTATTCCAACCTGTTCACCGGCGTGCACGGCAACTACCTGCGCGGCTCGATCGCCGCCGCGGGGCTCGACCCCGACAACCTGCCGCAA
>DASVUT010000507.1:0-3088 GCA_036386955.1 Sphingomonas sp.
CAAGACCTTGAACGCCACCGATGGTTGAAACGCGCGCTCGCCTTTGCCGATCGGCCCTAGCGCATGGGCCAGCACATCCTCTCTCAGCCACTCACGGCCCTGCGTCATCGCCGCATCGAACAGCCGCGCGAACTCGCCGTCGCTTTCACGCATGGGCTTTACATGGTGGCGGCCCACGCCAGCGCTTCGGCAGGCCTCCGCGACGTTGCAGGTCGCGGTCAGCACCTCCAGGAACACCCGCCGCCTGGCCTTGTTGAAGCCGGCTGATATTCCCGCGCGCTTGGCCGGTGCGTCCTCCGTCTGTGGAACGACATCCTCCACGCTCACCTCCTCCAGACACAACAAGGGGCCGAAAGGCGTCCCCGCCCCGGCCCCGACTCGCAACTCTTCAACGTTCCTGTTATGTGCCAGAACAGCGTGACGCTGTCAAGGACTTTGTACCGCTGCGGTTCGCCTGCTCGTTACCGACCGAGCAACACCCCGCCGATGATCGTCAGCCCGCCCAGGCCCACCGACAGCGGAATGCGCAAACCCATCCACCCGACCGGCGCGTCGCCCCGCGCGACGATGCGGCGGTCGACGATCAGCGTCAGCAGGATCGCGCTTCCGATCGCGACCATGGCCCACCCCATCGATCGGGTGACCACCAGCGGCAACACCAATGCCGCCAGGCTCGGAACCACGGCCACCGCGACGCGCGGGCCCTGCCCGGCCTCGCTGCGCATCGCCAGCCCCCACCATATCCCGCCGATGAAGCACAGAATCGTGAGCGGGTAGGCAATGCCGATGATCGCGGCGTAATCGACGACCGACGGAGCCCAGTCGCCGCGCCGATTCCCGAATGCGATCATCACGACAACCGCGATCTGCGGCAGCAGCCCGGCAAAGCCGAACAGCCGCGCGGGCCCCTGCACCCGTCCCGTCACGCGACGACGATCGAAGCGCCGGTGCCCGGAACCTGCAGCGGCTCTCCGAACCGAACTACCTGGCGGTTGCGGTAGGTGTCACCCTCCGGCGAGCGCATGGCATGAACCACCTGGCTCTCCAGATCGACGACCCAATAGGTCGCGATGCCGGCTGCCGCATAATCGACCAGCTTGGCACCCAGATCCTGCGCCAGAGACGACGCCGCGATCTCGATCGCCAGGATGACGTCGGCGGGGCTCACCGGGCGGTCGCTGGGGGCATCCGGCCGAACCACCGCTAGATCGACCGCGCGGATCGTGTCGACGCCCGTGACGATCATCAGGTCGACGGCCACGCGCGCCGTGCCCGCGAACAGCGGCAGGAGCGATGCGCCCACGCGCATATTGGCCTCGCCATGAGCCAGGTAGGAGGGCATCATCTTGACGATCTCTCCCTGGACCAGTTCGACGCGGCAATCGCCCAGCGCGCCGCTGTCCACCACACGCAGGAATTCCGTCGCGGTGAAGCCGGCGAAGGGGGCATGCGACGCTACATGGGCGGGACGGTTCATGGCCGCCAAATGCTATCAGCCAGCGTCATGCGAGTCGACGCGGCTCACACCGCGCTCAGCCCGCCCGTGCCCACCACCGGACCCGTAGGCAGCCCCGTCGGCGACCCGCCCGTCGGCTCGATCGAGATCGCCAGCGTCGCGCCCGCAGCGATGCGGGCGCGATCGGCGGGGGTCAGCGTGATCACCGTCGTCCGACGCCCCAGCAGCCCCAGCGACCATGGCTTGCCGTCCGATCCGATCACCCACAGCTGCGCGACCCTGTCGGCCGGGGCCAGGGGGGCGGCGGCCACGCGCAACGCGCCGCTTTCGGGCCGGTACAGCGCACCGACCAGCGCGGCATTGGCCTGCGCGCCGGCCTTGTCCGAGGCGATGCTGGCGATCAGCACCGGCCCCTCCGCCGCGCGCTGCGGAACGGGGACGGAGACCGGGCGCAGCGGCAGGATGACCAGCAGCGCGGCGGCTGCGGCGGTGCTGACCAGTGCCAGCAGCCGCCACGGAAAGCCCCGCGCGCGCGGCATCGCCACGCCGTCCAGGCTGGCATCGATCCGCTCCGTCAGCCCGTCGGGTGCCTGCGCGCCGGGCCACAGGTCGAACAATTGCGCAAAGCGCAGCCGCCATGCCTCCACATCGCGCGCGAATGCCGGCTCGGCCAGCACGCGGCGCAGCGCCGCCGCGCGCTCCTCGCCCTCCAGCAGGCCCAGCGCCAGCTCGGCCGCTTGCGTGTTCGCGGGCGCGGGATCGCCGGCTGCGTCAGTCATGGCCCAGGCACTCCTTTAACCGCGCCAGCCCGCGTCGGACCCAGCTCTTCATCGTGCCCAGCGGCACGCCCGCCGTTGCGGCCAGATCGGCATAGGTGACACCGTCGAAGAACGCGGTCGCGATCGCTGAGCGCGCGCGCGATTCGAGCGTGTCGAGGCATCCAATCAGGCGGTGGTGGATGTCGCCCGTGATCGCATTGGCCTCCGCGTTCGGCGCGTCATCGGCGATCAGGTCCGCGCTTTCGATCGGCGCTGTCGCACGGATCCCCTGGGCGCGCCGCCAATCGATGGCGCGGTTGCGCGCGATCGTCGCCATCCAGGTGATCGGCGACGCGCGGCCCGGCTCCCACGCCCCGGCCCGGCGCCAGATCAGCAGGTAAACCTCGTGCAACACGTCCTCCGCCGCCTCCTTGTTCCCACAGATACGAAGGCAGATGCCGAAAAGCTTCGCACTGGTCAGGCGATACAAATCCTGGAACGCAGCGCGATCCTCGCTGCCCGTACGGATCAGCATGTCGGCCAGATGGGCGCGCGCGGCGTCGGGATCGGCATGGGTCACGCGGGGAGCGTAGACCGCCGTCATGGGTGACGGCAACCGGCATGGCTGGCGCGGGGCGTTCGGGGGGCGTAAGGGGCGGCGGACCCCTGCTCCCGAGGAACGCTCCGATGCGCATCGCCATCGCTTCCGATCATGCCGCCGTGTCGCTCAAGGCCGTGCTCGTCGACTGGTTGAACGAACACGGACACGCGGTTCTCGACCTCGGCACCGATGGTCCCTCCAGTGTCGATTACCCCGATTACGGCTTTGCCGTTGCTCAGGCGATCGCCGACGGCCGCGCGGATCGCGGCGTGG
>DASVUT010000508.1:0-2632 GCA_036386955.1 Sphingomonas sp.
GTGCTGTTCGCGTTCCTCTACAAGCGACTGCGCGCGACCGGGGCCCGGAAGTCGCGTCCGTTGCCCGCCGGGTTGGAGGAGCTGGGCGATGTGGGCGAGCTGTTCCATGATCAGAGCGCCATCGCCACGAGCACTGAGGACAACGTGCTGTCACAAGCGGCTCGCAAGGTAGCCGTGTGGAACGCGGAGCCGCGACTCGAGACCTTGCTCAGCGGGGACAGTCGTGCCTGGCCCAGGGTGGCGAGCGACATATCGGGGCTCCGGACGCGTGGGCTGATGGAGCAGAACGGCTTCACACCCACCGCGGCCGGGCTACAGTCAGTCAAGATCGATGGTACGGACGACGGCTTCACGGTCCCGTCCTGGACGCCTGCTGGATCGTACGAGCCTCCCAGGATCCTGAGCGGGATATGACTCAAGGTCGGTCGAGCGCTTGCGCGAGCAGTGTTACGGGGTCAGCGTCGGCCGCCAGCGCGACCGCGGCGTACGACGCCGTGAGCCTGGACGGGGAACTGACGCTGGAAATGTTGCCGGTCTGCGGTGATGCGGCACCCTGGACAGTTGAGACCACCCGCTGCTTCGACCAACTCGATCGGCGGCGCCTGGCCGAGCTCCTGCAGGCGGCTGAAGCGGCCGCGTTCTTCAATCGGCCCGAGCCGGTGGTCGATGAAGGGCTGAGCACCGTATTGTTTCGCGTGCGCATCAGGGTAGGGGAGCGCTCGCGCGAGCTCTTTGTCGGCGAGCCCGGTGCCGACCTCAAGCTGGAACGGGTCGCCAGGGCGGCCCGCCTGTGCTTGTCCGATCGAAAGGTGCTCACGATGGCAACGCAGTCGAAGGAGGATCGCGAAGCGATCGGGGCTGCCCTGCACGCCGCCGAGAGTGCCGAAGGCGACCAGTGGCCCGATTAGCAACGGGCGCGAACCTGGATCATCCCTCGTCGAGCGCTTGTGCGAGCAGCGCCATGGGGTCGGCGTCGACCGCCAGCGCGACCGCGACGAACTCGGCCACGTCCAGCTTACGCTCGTGGTTCTCGTATCGCGACACATAGGCCTGAGGCCAGCCGACCCGCTTCGCCACGTCGACCTGCCGGAGCTTGGCTTCGTGCCGTGCGTCGATCAGCGCCTGGACGATGCGGGCGTACAGGTCGTCACGGGGTAGAATAGGGGAACCGGGCATCTATCCCCTGAGTACAGCCCGTTGCGCAGTATGCGAAAAACGTATACTGCACGAACTGTTCTTCGGAGATGCACCATGGGCCTGCGCAGCTTCTTCGCCGACCTGTTCAGCCGTCTCACGCCGAGCTCTGGCCCGGAGGTCAACCCGGCGACCGGCCTGCCCATGCTGGACGGCGGCGTCGACGTGCAGGGCAGCCCGTACGGCACGGACGCACACCGGCATGACGATCCGTCCGGGGCGGGCACTGGCGCAGGCGCTGGCACGCTCAACCATGATCATCCCGGCAGTCCGACGAGCAATGACTGGAGCAGCTCGTCCTGGTCGGGAGTCTCGACCTCCTGGCCGGATCATTCGTCGAGCTCGTCATCGTTCGGCGGCGGATACGATCCGTTGCGAGGCTGGTGACCATGGGTGGGGTAGGGGAGGGCAGTGCAGTGGTGCTTCTGCACGTCGAGGATGAACCGGTCCGGGCATCCTGGCTCGACCGGATGGTGGCGCGCATTGAGATCCACCCGTTCTTCGGCTATCCGATGACGATATCGCCGCTGCTCAGCGCCGCGCTCGTTCCGCCGGTCGCCATTCCGGCCATCGTGACAGGAACCTCACCATTCGCGGTCACGACGCTGATCGTGGTGGGGCTTACCATGCTCGTCACCCTCGGCGAGGCGGCGCGGGCGCTGTGGGTTCGCCGCAATTCTTACGCGTCCCCGCGCTGGCTCCACGCGGTACGAGCTGTTGTGGGCGACGAGGTCATGGAGCGGGCGCTGGCCAACTTGACACTGCTGCGCGGGCGCGAACCGGATTACGTGCTCACGCGGCAGGACATCGTCGAGCAGGTCAGGCTGGTTCGGCGCGAGCGGCGGGACGCGGCGAAGCGGGCTCGGGGTGTCCGGTTGGCGTCCGAGCCGGACGGGTCGGTCGCATGATCACCGGCGCTCCCGGGCATGGCTGGCGCAGGCAGGCCGCTTATCTGGCCTGGTACGACTACGAGCTGCCATTGCGCGATGCGCTGGACGATCCCGAGCTCGATCCGATCAGGCGCGCTCGCGGTGCTCGGCATGGGCATGGGGCTCGACACAGGCGATTTCGCCGCGGCGGAGTTGCTGGAAGCTGTGAGCCGGCTCGCGGCCGATCGCGCAGGTGGAACCCTGGAGCTACAGCGTGGGGATGGGCCGCTTCTCTGCGATATCCTGGATGGCACCGGCTGCGACTATCAGCGGGCGCTCTGGTACGCGGTGTCGCGCTGCGGGATGGAGGCGGCGGTCAGCCATCCCGGGTGGTTGACGGAACTGATGCGCGCCAGGGCAGGCATGTTCCGCCATTCGCGATGCCGACGGTCCGATGCCGCTGTTGCCGGAGGTCGATCTTGGCGAGGGCTGGCGCTGAGGGGCTGGTCCAGGCTTGATGGCCGGTGTCGTCGTACCGATCGGTAGCGCGTCAGGTCGCGAGCTTCGCC
>DASVUT010000509.1:0-2219 GCA_036386955.1 Sphingomonas sp.
TAGACCGGTATCGGCTGCGCCATCGGCGCCTGCGTCGTACGCATCGTGCCGATCGTCTCGTCGATGCGGCTGCGATCCCATTGGCCGGTCGGCGCGAGCAGCTTGGCGGCGAAATCGCGCACGTTCTGCGTGCGGATGCAGCCGTGGCTGAAAGCGCGCACCGGGCGCGAGAACAGCGCCTGCGCGGGCGTGTCGTGCAGGTAGATGGCGTGATCGTTCTGCATCTCGATCTTCAGGCGGCCGAGCGAGTTGCGGGGTCCCGGCTTCTGGCGCGCCGTGATCGCGCTGCCGTTGCGGGTCACTTCATAGTCGGCGCCGAAGCGGCCGCCCATTTCGCGGATGATGCTCTGCGGCACGTGCCAATAGGGGTTCATCGTCACCGCGGTGATCCGCGCGTTGAGCTGCGGCGTGGGCGTGCGCACCGATCCGACCACCGTGCGGTGGCGCGTGGTGACCGCGCCATTGTCGACGATCGCCGCGGTGAAGGCGGGGACGTTGACGATGACGTGGCGCTCGCCGAGCGTCCGCGGCATCCAGCGCCAGCGCTCCATGTTGGCGCGGATAAGGTCGCGGGTCGCGGCGTCGCTCTCCGGCGTGCGGGCGAGCGCGCGCTTCAGCCCGGCATATTGGGTGTGCGTCGGCAAGAGGCCGTTCAGCGCTTCGGCGATTTCGTTGCCCGCCACCGCATTGGCCATGAGCGTCCGGGTCGCGCCCGCGTCGAGCTGCGACGGCGTCATGAACCACTGGACGCGGGCCGCGGCCGGCGTGGCGCCGCCCGAAAGGTCCGCGGCGAGGCGAAGGAAGCTGTCAGTCGCCGCCGAGGCGATCTGGGCATCGCTGCGCGCGGCGATCGCCTGGCGCAGCCGGTCCGGCGCGTAGGCGGACGGCGTAAGGCCTTCCGCGCCCACGCCTTCGATATAGGCGAGGAGGGACTGCGCGCTTTCGCGGGTCCAGACGGCGGCCGGAAGCGGCGCGACCGCCATCTCGGCGGCAGGCTGCGACTGCGCGACGGCGGCGGCCTGCATGGCTGCGGGCACGGTGGGGGACGCAAGAAGGATCCCCAGCGAGGACAGGCGGACAAGCTTTTTCATGAGCAATGCTTACGCCAGGAACGCGTCCGGCGCTAGTCTCCGCCGCGCGCTTTGCGGCGACCCGTTGCGCACGCGGGAGCGGCGCTAAGTCACGGGCCCGGCGCGCTTTTCGCGCGCCGGGACACCGCCTGTTCAGGTCCGGTCGTGAGCGCCGCGATCGCGGTGCATCCAGCCGAAATAGGCTGCGACGAGGGCGAGCAAGGCGTGCAGCCAGACGTCGTTGCCGTAGAGCGGAATGAAGCCGAACGTGGTGTGGAGCTTGCCCGCATCGACCAGGCCCATGACCGTCAGCAGCGCATAGGCGACCGCCACGGCGCGGAAGTAGGTCACCGAATTGCCGAGGCTGCGCGAGGCGGCGAGGCCCCACAGGCCGAAGACGATGTGGACGATGTTGTGAAGGACGTTGACCGGGAAGAGGCCGAGCGCGTGGCCGAAGCCCTGCGTCATGTCGAGGTCGGGATGCGGTCCGGGCGTGTCGGGCGCCATGACGAAACCGCTCAGGCCGATCAGAAGGAATGCAATGCCGAAGATCATCGCGAACGTGCGCGTGTTCATATCGCTCTCCCTGTCTTGTTCTTTTTCTACGCGACTGGTTCCCGGATTAGAGGAAAGCTTTGCCTCGGGATACTCATTTCATCCCCGTTTGCGGGCGCGCGCCAACATGGGTTAGCCAAGTTTCGCCCGGATGAGGCCGCGCGCCGCATTGCCGATCAGGAAGCCGTGCGCGAGATCGGCGGCGGAGAGGTCCGCCTCCCGCGCCCGCCCTTCCTCGATCAGCCGTTCGCGAAGGATGCCCGGCAGGAGGCCGCGGGCGAGCGGCGGCGTCAGCAGGACGCCGCCTTGCTCCACGAACAGGTGGGTGAAGCTTCCTTCCGTGAGAAAGCCCGCTTCGTCCTCGAACAGGATTTCGAACGTGCCCGCCTGCGTGCGCGGCGCGTCGTAAAAGGCGCGGTCGCTGGTCTTGTGGGCGAGGCGGAAATCGTCGGCCGCGAGCGTGCGGGGCACGAGCGCAACGGCGACGGGCTCCGGCGGGTGGGGCGGAAGCGGCCGGATCTCGATCGCGACGGCGCCGCTCGGCGAAAGCATCAGCCGCACCCGCGACACGTCGGGCAGGCGGAAGGTCGCGGC
>DASVUT010000510.1:0-6735 GCA_036386955.1 Sphingomonas sp.
CGCTCTTGCTCCAATCGGACTATGCACGACCGTTGCTCATCACCCTGCTGGTGCCGCTGATCGTCGGGCGGATCGCGGTCGAGGATTGCGGAACCATCGATCGGCTCGTGACGCTGATCGAGCCGCTGCCCCCGCGCAACACGGCCGCGCTGGTCGTCACCGGGCTCCAGCATCTGAAAAGTGCCAAAGCCCGTGGACGGGCCGGCGACGTGCCCGATCTGCCGCTCTGCCCGGTGCGGCCATGACCGACTCGCTTCTCCCGCCCGAATTGGTCGAAGCCGCCGCCCGCGTAATCGAAGCCAATCGCGCGATCGGACGCCGGATCGCCGTGGCCGAAAGCTGCACCGGCGGGCTCGTCTGCGCCGCGCTGACCGAGATCCAAGGTTCGTCGGATGTGTTCGAGGCTGGGTTCGTCACCTATTCGAACGATGCGAAGCGCGCCGTGCTGAAGGTCGGTGGCGAATTGATCGAGACCTTCGGTGCCGTGTCGGTGGCCGTTGCATGGGGCATGGCGCAAGGCGCGCTCGACCGCAGCGGTGCCGATGTCGCGGTGGCGATCACCGGGGTTGCGGGCCCGGGTGGCGGCACGGTGCGCAAACCCGTCGGCACGGTGGTCTTCGCGCGCGCCGAGCGCGGCGGCGATGCCAACGACGTCCACGCCGACCGCCGTGACTTCGGCGATGTCGGCCGTGGCGGGGTTCGGCTTCAGGCGGCGCTTTGCGCGCTCGACCTGTTGATGCCGCCGGTGTCCGACGCGTAGAGCACCCGCGCGCGATCCTCGAACGCACCGATCATTCGGCGCAGCGCCTGGCCGAACACCTGCCCGGCCAGCATCTCGAACACGCGGTTCTTGAACTGGAAATCGACGCAGAAATCCACCGCGCAACCCGTGCCTTCCGAACGGAACCTCCAATCATTGCGCAGGTACTTGAGCGGTCCATCCACATAATCGACGCTGATCCGCTCGGGCCGCAGCTTCTCGACTCGGCTGGTAAAGGTCTCGCGTAAGCCCTTGAATCCTACGATCATGTCAGCGAGCGTCTCGGTCTCACCGTCCTTGCGCACGCGCATCGCCGTGACCCAGGGCAGGAACTCGGGATACCGCTTCACATCGGCAACCATGTCGAACATCTGTTCGGGCGTGTAGGGAAGGTGCCGGGTTTCCTGATGCTTAGGCACGGGACAGCTTGGCCTCACGCGCTGCCCGCAGTCGAGCGAAATCATCGCCTGCATGATAGCTCGAACGAGTCAGCGGCGACGACGCGACCAGCGCGAAGCCCTTGGCGCGTGCAATGGCCGCATAGGCGTCGAACGTCTTGGGCGTGACGAAGTCGGCCACCTTGGCGTGACGCGGCGTTGGTTGAAGATACTGGCCCATGGTCAGGAAGTCGATGTCGGCGGAGCGCATGTCGTCCATGACCTGGTGCACCTCCAGCCGCTCTTCGCCCAGCCCCAGCATCACGCCCGACTTGGTGAAGATCGACGGATCGTGCCGCTTGACGCTCTCCAGCAGCCGCAGCGACGCATAATAGCGCGCGCCCGGGCGGATGGTCGGGTACAGCCGTGGCACCGTTTCCAGATTATGGTTGTACACGTCGGGCCCGGCCTCGACGATCGATTCCACCGCGGCTTGCGCCTTGTTGCGGAAATCGGGCGTCAGGATCTCGATGGTCGTGGCCGGTGTCAGTTCACGCAGCGCCTGGATCACCTTGACGAATTGCGAAGCGCCGCCATCAGGCAGATCGTCGCGGTCGACCGAAGTGACGACGATATGTTCCAGTCCCAGTTCCGCCGCCGCCGTCGCGGTGTGCATTGGCTCCAGCGGATCGACCGCGCGCGGCATGCCCGTCTTCACGTTGCAGAACGCGCAGGCCCGGGTGCACGTGTCCCCCAGGATCATCACCGTCGCATGCTTCTTGGTCCAGCATTCGCCGATGTTGGGGCACGCCGCCTCTTCGCACACGGTTGCCAGGTTCAGCCGGCGCATCAGCGCCTTGGTTTCCGCGAAACCGACCGAAGTTGGTGCCTTGACGCGGATCCAATCGGGCTTGCGCACGCGCGGCGGATTGGCCAGCAGGGTGATGTCGTTCATGGCGGGCGAGATAGCGTTGCCGGACGGCTGAAACAACGGGGGACCAGGCTTGACCGACTTCAGCGACCTTGTGGGCGGTTACCGACGTTTCCGCGAGGGCGATTGGGCCGTCCAGCGCGAGCGGTGGGAGACTTTGCGCCATCAGCAGAGCCCTAAGGTCATGGTGATCGCCTGCTCCGACAGCCGCGTCGATCCCGCACAGGTGTTCGACACCTCGCCGGGCGAGATCTTCGCCGTGCGGAACGTCGCCAACCTCGTTCCGCCATTCGAACGCGGCGGCGGGCGTCACGGCGTATCCGCCGCGCTCGAATTCGCGGTCACGCAACTCGAAGTGCTCGAAATCGTCGTGCTCGGGCATGGGTCCTGCGGTGGTGTCGCCGCAGCGCTCTCGCGTCGTTTTGCGGACGCTGAGCAAGGAGAAGGCGCGTTCATCGCGCATTGGATTGATCTGCTCGACGAGGCGCGCGACCGTATAGTCGTCGAACATGGCAATGGGCCTGACGCGGTGCACGCTTTGGAGCTAGAGGCGGTCCGAGTCAGCCTGGCGAACTTGCGCACCTTCCCTTGGGTGGCGGAGCGCGAGGCCGCAGGCAAGTTGAAGCTCCACGGCGCGTGGTTCTCGATTGCCGACGGTGTGCTCCACGTCATGAATGACGCGGGTGAATTCGCCCCCGCTTAGGTCTTGGGGATCACCACCGCCCAACCGCGCCGGCGCAGCACCAGCCTGTAGTAGAGCGCAAAGCCGACGATCTGCACGCCCGTGGCGATCAGCGCCGGCTGTCCATCGACCGGGTCAAGCAGGTTGGTCCAGGTAATCCCGAGCAGCGCGATCGCTGTTACGATTGGCGCGGCCGGCCACCACGGCATCCTGTAGGGCGCATGGGCCGTCGCCCCGGTCCTTCGCCCGCGAACGACCGCCCAGGCGATCCCGGCGTAGATGGCGATCAACCCGGTGCCGCTCCATACTTCGAGCAGGCGGAGCGGCAGGAAGCAGAGCGCCATACCCACCGCTCCTATGATGAGTGTCCCCAGCCAGGGCGACCCAAAGCGCGGATGGATCGCCAGCAGCCAGCGGTCGATCGGCCGCCCCCAGGTCCCGTCGCGCGCGGTGCCGTAGAAGAAGCGTGCGCAGGCCAGCACCCAGGCGATGATCGCGTTGACGATCGCCAGCGCGACGATGATCGACACCCAGCGCGCCGCATCCGGCCCGCCGCGCTGCGCCACCAGTTCCCCGAACGGGTTGCCCGAGGCGAGCATCGCGCGCAGATCGGCCGCACCCATCAGGGCCGCGACGATCGGTATTCCTTCCAGCAGCAGCGTCGCGACCAGGGCCCACATTACCGCGCGCGCGATGCGGCGCGGCGCGTCGTGCATTTCCTCGCCGAAGTACACCGCCGCGCCGTAGCCGTTGAGCGCGAAGATCGCGATCGTCGCCGCCACGCCGATCGCGGTCCAATCCGCCGGGATCAGCGCGGCAGCTTGCGCGACGACGGGTTCGGTCAAAAAGGCCCCCGCCCCCCGCTCCGCCCCGAACAGCCCGAACGCGCTCACCGCCACCAGCGCCGCGACCTCCAGCGCCAAGAATGTGCCGGTGATCCACGCGTTGATCCGGATGTTGAGGATACCGATCAGCGTACAGCCGCCAACGACCGCGAGTGCCGTGCCGCGCGCCGGCAACCCCGGCAGCACCGATCCCAGCACTTCACTGACGCCCAGCCCCGCTACTGGAAGGAAGATCAGGTTGTTGAACACGTTGATGCCCAGCATCACGAACCCGGCCATCGGCCCAAGCGTCTGTGCGACCATCACATATTCGCCGCCGACGACGGGGAAGGCGGATGACAGCTCGGCATAGATGAACGCCGTGGCGACACATACCACGCCCGCGATCAGCAGCGCCCAGAGCGCGCCAGTGCCGGCGATCTGAAACATGCCAGGCACGATCACGAACACCGACGAGGCGGGCGTTGCCACCGACAGGGTAAGCAGCAGTACCCCCGTCGTTCCTAGGCTGCGCACGAGCCCACCCGGCTCACCCGGCTGCATCTTGTCCCTGCGCATGCCCCACCCCTAGAACGGCGGCGGTAGTGGCATGGTTAACAAGCGGTGGGAAGCATCGGTGCCGGTTCGTGGAGCGCGGGCTCGCGCAGACATGCGGCGATGAAGTCGATCACTGTCCGAACGCGCGGCGTGCGGCGCACGCGCTCATGCGTCAACAGCCACAAGCCGCGCTTGGGATCGCCGACGGGTGGCAAGCAGCGGAGCAGTGCCGGATCGCGATCCGCAACGAAACATGGCAGGACGGCGAGCCCCGCTCCAGCCCTGACGGCCGCCAACATCCCGGTCGATGAGCCATGCGTCACCGCGACGCGGCCCTCCAGCCCGTGCCGGGTCAGCCATTCGCGATAGTGGCGCCAAACACCCGGCTGACCGCCGCCGACGAACTGGTGATCCGCCAACGTCGCGAGACCTTCGGGTCTGCCATGCG
The DNA here is from genome assembly GCA_036386955.1 of Sphingomonas sp. Taxonomy (GTDB): domain Bacteria; phylum Pseudomonadota; class Alphaproteobacteria; order Sphingomonadales; family Sphingomonadaceae; genus Sphingomonas. Next base: position 4,581 of record DASVUT010000510.1, read on the forward strand.
CGGCGGCGTAATCGCGGCTGCAATAAACGGTCCAGCAATCGTCGGCGAACCGCCGCCCGACCAGACCGTCGCCGGTCGGCTGCACGCAACTGCGAATGGCCACATCGGCGGTGCCATTGCCGAGGTCGCGCAGTTCATCGCAAGTATCGACCTCGATAACGATCGTTGGATGCGCATGATGCAGATCGCGCAGGATCGGTGCCAGGATGGTGTCGGCGAACACGGCGGACGCGGTCAGCCGCACGGTGCCGGTCAGGTCACGCGTCAGCGCGGCCGCGACCGATCCGAACGCCGCCGCGGCTTCCGCGACCCCGCGCGCGCTCGCGATCAGCGCTTCGCCCGCCGGGGTCGCGCGATACCCCGCCTGCCGTCGATCGAACAGGGCCAGCCCAAGCGCCTCTTCCAGCGCCGCGACCCGCCGCGCGGCGGTTGTCTGGCTGACGCGCAGCTTTCGCCCGGCCGCCGTGGTGCTGCCGCTGTCGGCCACGGCCAGGAAGAAACGGACGTCGGTCCAGTCGATCATGAGCACGATCCTGCACCGCTGAAGGGCCGAACGCATCCTGCATTCGTGCAGGACCGCAGTGCAACATCGTTGTTCGTATGCGGCGCGGCAATGCATTATCTGATCGGTGCGCCGGCGCTCCTTTCTTCAGGAGCAAGCATCATGACACTGACCCTTATCGCGCTCGCCGCGGCTTTGACCATTGCGCCCAGCGTGACGCAGCAGTCGGGACATCGCGCGTCGATCGCGCATGCCGATCTCGACCTGTCGACCCGTGACGGGCGCGCGCGGCTTGATCGCCGGATCGGGCGTGCCGCACGCGAGCTATGCGGCACCTGGTCGGCCGTCGACCTCGCCGGACGCACCAAGGCCATGACGTGCCGGAACGCGGCGATCGCGCAAGCAGCCGATCAGCGCGATCGGCTGACCGGCGCGGCGCGAACGATCGAGGTCGCCCAAGGGCGCTGAAACCTGGCCGTGGTGGCGTCAGCCTGCGGCGGGCGTCACCGCGGCCACCACGTCCTTCTTCGCTTCCACGGTCGATCGCAGGTTCAACTCCTTGAGCTGCTTGGGGCTAGCGAAGTTGGGCGCGCCCATCATCAGGTCCTCGGCGCGCTGGTTCATCGGGAACAGCACGACCTCGCGAATGTTCGGCTCGCCCGCCAGCAGCATGACCATGCGGTCGATTCCAGGCGCCGACCCACCATGCGGCGGCGCGCCGTACTTGAACGCGTTGATCATGCCGGCGAAATTGGCATCGACATCGGCCTGGCTGTACCCGGCGATCTCGAACGCCTTGTACATGATCTCGGGCCGATGATTCCGGATCGCGCCAGAGCTCAGCTCGACCCCGTTGCACACGATGTCGTATTGATAGGCCAGGATTTCGAGCGGATCGCGCGTCTCCAGCGCCTCCATCTCGCCCTGCGGCATTGAGAAGGGATTGTGGCTGAAGTCGATCTTCTTGGCGTCCTGGTCATATTCGAACATCGGGAAATCGACGATCCAGCAGAATTCGAACCGGTTCGCGTCGATCAACCCCAACTGTTCTCCCACGCGGGTGCGCGCCAGCCCGGCCAGCTTGGCCGCCTGCGCTTCCTTGCCGGCTGCAAAGAAGATGCCGTCATTGGGTCCGATTCCCAGCGCCTCTCCGATCGCCTTCATCCCGTCCTGGCCGTGATTGTTCGCGATCGGGCCGCCGAACACGCCGTCCTTCTGCGTTGCATAGCCAAGGCCCGGAAACCCCTCGCCCTGCGCCCAGGCGTTCATGTCGTCGAAGAACTTGCGGCTCTTCTCGGCCGTGTTCGGCGCCGGGATCGCGCGGACGACATCGCCGCCCGCCACCATCGAGGCGAAGCGCCCGAAGCCCGAGCCTTGGAAGTGTTCGCTGACATCGGTGATGAGGATGGGGTTGCGCAGATCGGGCTTGTCATTGCCGTAGCGCAGCATCGACTCCCGGTACGGAATGCGCCGGAACGGCAGCGCGGAGACCTGACGGCCGCGCCCTTGCCAATCGGCGAATTCCTCGAAGAGGCCGTGGAGCACGGGCTCGATCGCCTGGAACACATCCTCCTGCGTGACGAAGCTCATCTCGAAATCGAGCTGATAGAACTCGCCCGGGCTGCGGTCGGCGCGCGCATCTTCGTCGCGGAA
>DASVUT010000511.1:0-2817 GCA_036386955.1 Sphingomonas sp.
TGCGGCGATCGACCGCGCGGCAGGTGTGCCGGTTGAGCGGCGGCGGCAACGCCGCGCGCGCTAGGGCGGCCCTATCCGCCCCCTCGCGGTGAGAGGGCGGGGGCCGATGGATCAGAGGGTGGAAATGACCACCCCGACCACCAGCGCCTGGGCTGCGACCGCGAGCAGCGAGCTCGCCGCAGTCTCGAACATGCGCATGGGTTGGTCTCCGATGCCGGAAAATACCGGCAAGGGAGACCGTAGCTTTATTGCTCACGTGCGCAACATTGTTACGTGCAATCGCGATTGCGCCCGACGCAATCGTCAGCCGAATACGCGCGTGAAGATCGTGTCCACATGCTTGTAATGATAGGCGAGGTCGAACTTGTCCTCCAGTTCGGCGTCGGACAGTGTCACGTCGGCATCGGCCTTCAGGAGGTCTAGCAGCGATAGCGCGCCGTCGGATTCCCATACTTTCATGGCGTTGCGTTGCACCAGCGCATAGGCGTCCTCGCGGCTGACGCCGGCCTGGGTAAGGGCCAGCAAGACACGTTGCGAGTGGACGAGCCCGCCCATCTTGTGGAGGTTGCGCGCCATGCGGTCGGGGTAGATGAGCAGCTTGTCGATGACCCCGGTCAGCCGCGCGAGCGCGAAGTCGAGCGTGATGGTCGCATCGGGGCCGATATAGCGTTCCACCGACGAATGGCTGATGTCGCGCTCGTGCCACAGCGCGACATTCTCGAGTGCCGGGGTGACATAGCCGCGGACCATGCGTGCAAGGCCGGTCAGGTTCTCGGTCAGGACCGGATTGCGCTTGTGCGGCATCGCCGACGATCCCTTTTGACCGGGCGCGAAATACTCCTCGGCCTCGAGCACCTCGGTGCGCTGGAGGTGGCGGACCTCGGTCGCCAGACGCTCGATCGAGGAGGCGATGACGCCCAGCACCGCAAAGAACATCGCGTGGCGATCGCGCGGGATGACCTGGGTCGAGACGGCTTCGGGGGTCAGCCCCATCTTGGCCGCGACATGCGCTTCGACGAACGGATCGATGTTCGCGAAGGTGCCCACCGCGCCCGAGATCGCGCAGGTGGCGATGTCGGCGCGCGCGGCGAGCAGGCGCGCGCGGTGCCGGTCGAACTCGGCATAGGCCTGGGCCAGCTTCAGCCCGAAGGTGACGGGTTCGGCATGGATGCCGTGGCTGCGCCCGATCGTGGGAGTCAGCTTGTGCTCGATGGCGCGGCGCTTCAGCACGGCGAGGAGCGCATCGAGGTCGGCGAGCAGGATGTCGGCGGCGCGTGCGAGCTGCACCGCCAGACAGGTGTCGAGGACGTCGGACGAGGTCATGCCCTGGTGCAGGAACCGCGCCTCGGGGCCCGTGCGCTCGGCGACATGCGTCAGGAAGGCGATGACGTCGTGCTTGGTCTCGGCTTCGATCGCGTCGATGCGCGCGACGTCGAACGGGCCGGCGGCGGCATCGGCCTCCCAAATGCGCGCCGCGGCGTCGCGCGGGACGACGCCCAGCTCGGCCAACGCATCGGTGGCGTGGGCCTCGATCTCGAACCAGATGCGGTACCGGGCCTGCGCATCCCAGATCGCGGTCATGGGAGCGCGGGCGTAGCGGGGAACCATGGGCAATCCTTTGGGCAGAAATGGGGACCGCGCGGCGACTAGCACCGGGCGGGTGCATCGCCAATCGTCCCCAACGGAACCGGCAAAAGCCTTGATCGTTGTTAGGATGAAGGGTTTTCCAACGCCAAGCCCGGTGCCGAGTTCGAGAAAGCCGTGCCGGATCAACAATGGAGCATATGATGCTGAAGCAGATTCTCATGACTGGCGCAGCGATGATTGCGGTTCCCGCGCTCGCCCAGACGGCCCCGGGCCGCACGGCCATGACCCCGAATGCCACGCAGCAGACCGCACCCGCGCCGACGGCCGCGACCGCGCCGACTGGTGACGCCATGACAGCGCAGACCAACCCCGCGACTCCGGCACCTGCCGCGCCAGCCGACCCGATCGTGTCGAGCGATAATGCCCAGACGACGGGTACGGCGACCGCGGCGGCCCAGCCGACCCCCGCCACGACCCCGACGTCCGTGGCGCAGATCGTCGATCGCGAGTTCGGTGCCTATGACAAGGATGCGGATGGAAAGCTGAGCCAAAGCGAGTTCGGGGCGTGGATGGTCGCGCTGAAAACGGCGACCGACCCCGCCACCAAGGCGGACAGCCCGGCCACGAAACAGTGGATCGGCGCGGCCTTCACCCAGGCCGACAAGGACAAGAGCCTGGCGGTGACCAAGCCCGAGCTGACGGGGTTCCTGTCCCAGGGTCAGTCCAACTCGTAAGCGAACGTGACAAGGGGCCGTCGGAGTGATCCGGCGGCCCTTTTTCGTTGGTGATCGGGTCAGATCAGCCCTTGCGCGCGGAACGACACATGGCCGCGCGTGCCGATGATCAGGTGGTCGTGGAGCGCGATCCCCAGACGCTTGCCGACATCGGCGATGGCGCGGGTCACGTCGATATCGGCGCGGCTGGGCGAGGGATCGCCCGAGGGATGATTGTGGACCAGGATGATCGCCGCCGATCCGTATTTCAGCGCGTCGGCGATCACCTCGCGCGTGTACACAGCGGCCTGATCGACCGTTCCCTTGCTCATCACCTCGTCGCGGATCAGCATGTTGCGCGTGTTGAGGTGGAGCACGCGGAAGCGTTCGATCACGTGATGCGCCATGTCGGCATGGAGAAAATCCAGCAGCGACTGCCAGTTTGCCAGCACGGGCCGATCCTTCACGCGTGACTGGAGCAGTCGGAGGGATGCCGCGTGCGCGATCTTAATCGCGG
>DASVUT010000512.1:0-7165 GCA_036386955.1 Sphingomonas sp.
GCGCCTTCAGCAGGATGCGCGATAGCTGTTCGACCGAATAGGGCTTGTGGAGCAGCTCGAACCCGTGGCTGGCGTTCTGGGCCAGCACATGGCTGTACCCGCTCGTCAGCACGACCGGCAGTTCGGGGTGAAGCCGTCGCACCTCGCCCGCCAGCTCCACGCCGCTCATTCCGGGCATGACCACGTCCGAGAACACGATCTGGAACCGGTCGGCCCCGGCATTCAGTTCGGCGAGCGCGGCGGTGCCGTCGGTGGCCAGTACGCTGTCATAGCCGAGTTCGCGCAGCGCCTGGGTGGCGAAGGAGCCGACCTGTTCATTGTCCTCCACCACCAGCACCCGCGCGCCGTCGCCGTCGATCCGCGCGCTCCCCGGCCTGGCATTCTCCACGCTGTCGCCCTGCGCATAGGCCTGGGGAAGATACAGCGTGAACACGGTGCCCTGGCCGACGACGCTGTCGACGCGGATGTCGCCGCCCGATTGCTTGGCGAAGCCGATGACCTGGCTCAGCCCCAGCCCAGTGCCTTCGCCGATCGCCTTGGTGGTGAAGAAGGGTTCGAAGATCCGGTCGATATCGGGCTGCGCGATCCCATCACCGCTGTCGGCGATGGTGACCGCGATGAAATCGCCGGGGACCGGTGCGTGGCCGCGGACGGCGGGGATGCCGGGCACTGCGAGCGTCGCGATGGTCAGCGTGCCTTCGCCGTTCATCGCGTCGCGCGCGTTGATCGCCATGTTGACCACCGCGGTATCGAACTGCCCGCGGTCGGCGAGCACGAAGGTGGGCTCGGCCGGTGCGACCAGATCCAGGTGCACGCGCGATCCGATCAGGGTGCGCACGATGCCGGTCACGTCCGCCAGGCTTTCGCCGACATCGAACAATTCGGGCGTCAGCGCCTGACGGCGGGCGAAGGCGAGCAACTGGCCGGTCAGCTTGGCCGCACGGTCGGCGGTGGAGCCGATCGCGTCGACATAGCGGGCGCGGCGCTCATCCGAGAGGCCTGGACGCCGCAGCAGGTCGACCGAGCCGCGGATCACGGTCAGCAGATTGTTGAAATCATGCGCGACGCCGCCGGTCAGCTGGCCGATCGCCTCCATCTTCTGCGCCTGGCGCAACGCATCCTGCGCCTGTTCGCGCTCCCGCGTGCGCTCCTCGACGCGCTCCTCCAGCTCGTCGGCATGCCGGCGCAGCGTCGCCTCCGCGGCTTGCTGCGCGGAAATGTCGGTGGCGGTGCCGAACCAGCGGGCGACGTGGCCTTTGGTGTCGTGGAGCGGTTGTATCCGCGCGAGGAATGGACGGTAGTTGCCGTCGACGCCGCGCAACGGAATGACCTCCTCGAACAGCGCGCCCGCGTCCCGCGCCTCGTTCCATCGGCCCAGCATCGCCGCCATCCCGTGCGGTTCGTGGTACGATCGCCACCCCCAAGCGCCCCGATCGTCGGGGTCCATGCCGGTATATTCGTACCAGCGCTGGTTGAACCAGGTGATCGCGCCATCGGGCTCGGCGGTCCAGCACAGGGTAGGGATGGAGTCTGCGAGCGTCCGGAACTGCCGCTCGCCCTCGCGCAGCTGCGCCAGCCGGGCGCGGGCGTCATATTGCCGGCGTCGCCCGCGCAGAGCCGCGTCGGCGAGGCTGACCAATGTGGTCGGATGGAACGGCCGTTCGACGAAGGTCACGTTGCCGAGCAGCTTGAGCGCACGCGCCGCACGCGGATTGCGCTCCAGCCCGCCGCCGCGATGCGTCAGGAGCACGAAGGGGAAGTCGGACCATTCGGGCTGTGCATCGATCCACGTCGACAGGTCGCGCAGGTCGCTGGTGGCGAGCGCCTCTTCTGTCACGACCGCGAGGCCCGCGCCCGAATCGAGTTCGCGCCGGAGCGCCGCCAGATCGGCGCAGGCGTGGGACGCGATCCCCGCCTCGGCGAGCATACGCCCGGCAACCTCCGCATCGCGCCCGAGCGGAGCCAGCAGCAGCGCGCGTTCGGAACGGTCAGTCGACGGCAAGCGCGCCATCCATCAAGCCACTGGTCCCGTCACCGACATAGGTCGGCACGCCCTTGAGCACGCCCTGGAACCCTTCCAAGGGTTCACCGAGCTTGATGCCATCCTTGCTGATCCGATATTCGCGGATGGTGTTTTCGTGCGCGCCGGTGCGCTTCTTGATGACCGAGATCGCGCGCAGCACGCGGCCATGCGCTTCGAAATACCGCAGCACGATCACGGTGTCGGCCAGGTAGGTCACGTCCACCGGGCTCTTCATGTCACCCACGAGGCCATGCTGCGCGACGGTGAGGAAGGTCGCGGCACCCTGCCGGTTCAGATACTGCAGCAGTTCGTGCATGTGCAGAACCAGCGCCTGCTCTTCGGGCATGGAGGCCTGATAGCCGTTCAGGCTGTCGATGACGACGGTGGAGACATTGTTGCTCTCGACCACGGTGCGAACCATCTGCGAAAATTGACCGGGGCTGAGTTCGGCGGCGTCCACCTGCGCCACGAATAACAGGCCTTGATCGATCAACGCCTGAAGATCGATTCCGAGCCCCAGCGCGCGTTGGAACAGCAGCCCGCGTTCCTCGTCGAAGATGAACAAGGCGACCTTTTCACCCCGCATCGCCGCAGCCACCGCGAAGGTCAGGGTGAGGAGCGACTTGCCGGTACCCGCAGGCCCCAGGATCAGCGTGCTGGAGCCGCGTTCGATGCCGCCGCCCAGCAGCGCGTCGAGTTCGGGCAAGCCTGCGCTGACGCGGTCGCGCGGGAATTCGCGCCGATGCTCGGACGAGATCAGCCGCGGAAACGCACGCATGCCGCCATGTTCGATGGTGAAATCATGATAACCGCCACGGAAGGACCGTCCGCGAAACTTGATCACCCGCAGCCGACGACGTTCCGGGCCGTAGGTCGGGGCGAGTTCTTCCAGCCGGATGACGCCGTGCGCGACCGAATGGACGGTCTTGTCGAGTGCCTCGGTGGTCAGGTCGTCGAGCATCAGTACGGTTGCATTGGCGCGCGAAAAATAATGTTTGAGCGCCAGGATCTGGCGCCGATACCGCAGCGAACTCTGCGCGAGCAGCCGGATTTCGGACAGGCTGTCGATCACGATCCGCGACGGGCGCACGCGTTCGAACGCGTCGAAGATACCGCGCGTGGTCTCCCCCAGTTCCAGATCGGACGAATAGAGCAGGCTTTGCTGCTGGTCCGCGTCGAGCAGGATTTCAGGCGGGACCAGTTCGAAAATCTCGAACCGGTCGCCGATATCATGGCCGTGGGACGTGGCACTTTCGCGCAGCTCCTCCTCGGTTTCGGACAAGGTGATGTAGAGTCCGCGTTCGCCCGCATCCGCGCCCGTCAGGAGGAATTGCAGGGCGGTGGTGGTCTTGCCCGTGCCGGGGCTTCCTTCCAGCAGGAACACGCGGCCGGGCGCCAGGCCGCCGCACAGGATGTCGTCGAGCCCCGGCACCCCGGTCAACGCGCTTCGTACCTGACCCACCATGGCCGCTCCTTCCGATCGTCCGGCTCCCGCTGCCCGACCATCGCCCGTCGAGCAAGTCATGACATCGCAAATCCACGAACTTCAATCATTTGCCTGCTTCTCCATGTTGGCGCATTAACCGGCTGGTAACGGCGGGGACCCAGGGCAGCCGAGCGCGGGGAGATCACCAATGACGGCCGGAACGCACGACCATGCGCTGATGGCGATGTCGATCGCACTGGCGGTCTTTGCATCCTATACCGCGCTCGATCTGGGCGGCCGCGTTCGCGCCTCGATCGGCTGGACCAGGCGCGCCTGGCTCGGCACCGCGGCGGTCGCGATGGGCGGTGGCATCTGGGCGATGCACTTCGTCGCCATGCTCGCCTTCTCCATGCCGGGCATGGAGTTCGGCTATGATCTCACGCTGACACTCGTGTCGCTGCTGACCGCCATCCTGGTCACGGGAGTCGGCTTTGCCGTCATGGCGCGGGCACAGGCTTCGGGACGGCGGCTCGCCGCGGCGGGGCTGTTCATGGGGCTGGGCGTCGTCGCCATGCATTACATGGGCATGGCGGCGATGCGGATGGCGGGTGACATCGCCTATGACCGTGCCTGGATCGTCGCGTCGGTCCTGATCGCGGTTGGGGCGGCGACGGCGGCTTTGTGGCTGGCGTCTCGGAACAGTGGTCAGGTGGAAAAGGTGGGTGCCGCCCTGGCGATGGGCGGGGCGGTGGCCGGCATGCATTATACGGGCATGAAGGCGGCGACCTTTACCGGCCATGCCGTCACCGGCGCGGGCGATGGCACCAGCGTCGGGCAGACCGCGCTGGCGCTCGGCGTCTCTGCCGCGACCTTCCTGATCCTGTTCTTTTCGCTGATCGCCGCGATGTTCGACCGTCGCTTCGCGTTGATGGCCGAGCGCGAAGCCAGCGCATCGCGCGCCAATGAGGAGCGGTTTCGCTCGCTCTACCGGGGCACGCCGCTGCCGCTCCATGCGCTCGATCAGGAGGGCTTGATCGAGCAGGTCAGCGACGCATGGCTGGCACTTCTGGGCTATGCGCCCGAGGAGGTCATCGGACGTCCGCTGATCAATTTCCTGACCGAGGGATCGGCGCGCCAGTTCCGTCAGCAGGACTGGCCCGCCCTGATCGCGCACGACGCGCTCGATCCCAGGTCCTATTGCTTCGTCACCAAGCAGGGGGCGTTCCGCGAAGTCGTGTCGGCGGCGCGGGTGGAGCGGGACGCGACCGGTGCGTTCCTGCACGTCGTCGGCGGGCTGACCGACGTGACCGACCGCAAGCGCGCCGAAGACGCCCTGCGCCAGGCGCAAAAGACCGAGGCCATCGGTCAGCTGACCGGGGGCATCGCGCATGATTTCAACAATCTGCTCGCCGTGGTCGTGGGCAATCTGGACCTGCTGCGCCGCAAATTGCCCGATGACCCCAAGCTGATGCGGCTGGTGGAAAGCGCGATGGAGGGGGCGCAGCGCGGCGCGTCGCTGACGCAGCGCCTGCTCGCCTTCGCGCGCAAGCAGGATTTGCGACCCGAGGCTGTCGACGTCCCCGATCTGGTGCGCGGCATGACCGACATGCTCCGGCGTTCGCTCGGACCCCTGATCCGCATGGAAACGCGGTTTCCGCTCGATCTGCCGCCCGTTCACGCCGATGCGCACCAGCTGGAGCTGGCTGTCCTGAACCTGGCGGTGAACGCGCGCGACGCGATGCCCGACGGCGGCTCGCTGGAGGTGAGCGCGGCGGCCGAGTATCTGGGTGCGGGCAATGACCCCGGGCTGGAGCCCGGACCCTATGTCCGTCTGGCGCTGACCGACCATGGGGAAGGGATGGACGCGGCGACGCTGGAGCGCGCGACCGAGCCGTTCTTCACGACCAAGGGCGTGGGCAAGGGCACCGGGCTCGGGCTGTCGATGGTCCACGGTTTGGCCGCGCAATCGGGTGGCAAGCTGCTGATCCGCAGCCAGTTGGGCGTCGGCACGACGGTGGAACTGTACCTGCCCGCGACCGTCAAGCCGCCGGTGGAGCAGCGGCCCTCGGTCACGCAGGTCATCGACCGCACGACCGCGAGTCTCGAAGTGCTCGTCGTCGACGACGATCCGCTGGTGCTGGCGAACACGGCGGCGATGCTGGAGGATCTGGGTCACAACGTCCGGTTGGCCGTGTCGGGGGAGGATGCGCTCGATCAATTGGCGCGCGACCCGCATGTCGACCTGGTCGTGACCGATCATCTGATGCCGCACATGACCGGCCTGCAGCTCGCCAGGCGGATCAGGCTGGGCGTGCCCGATTTGCCCGTCCTGATCGTCAGCGGTTTCGCGGAAATGGACGCGAGCGACGGCGGCCGCTTTCCCTCGCTCGCCAAGCCCTTCGATCAGGCGGCCTTGTCGCGCGCGCTGCTCGATATCGATCGGCACGCGACGGTGGTGCCGTTCCGCCGCGCTCAGGGCGATACGGCGGCGCGAAAGAGCAACTGATGTCGGCGGATTACGCGCACGGCCGTCGCGACGGACTGCGGCTCGCGCTGGCGGTGCTGGCAGCCGAGGAGGCGAAATGGGCGGCGCTGCTCGGGGAAAGCCCGTCCTGGCGCACCAACGCGATCCGCGAAGTCCGGCACAAGACGCTGCAGGTGGCGCAGAAGCGCGTGCACACGGTGCTGAACCGCCTGACGCCCAAGGACGATCCGGCGGTCGACGCGGAACTGGCTGCGGCGCTCGACAAGCTGGGGCTTTGACAGACGGGCGAAGGATTTCGCCGGCCGTGGAACATGGCCGGCGAGCAGCGGTTGAGCCTACACCTCTGATTCAGGTGCGAAAGTGCGACCATGCTGGCGATGAACTACCGTGGCCCCTACCGCGTGCGGGCCGATCACAAACCGATGCCCGTGATCCAGCATCCCGAGGACGCGATCATCCGCGTGACCCGGTCGTGCATCTGCGGATCGGACCTCCATTTGTACCATGGCCTGGTGCCGGACACGCGCGTCGGCATGACGTTCGGGCATGAATTCTGCGGCGTGATCGAGGCGGTCGGCTCCGCCGTCCAGAATGTGAAGCCGGGCGATCAGGTGCTCGTCCCCTTCAACATCGCCTGCGGTCGGTGCCATTTCTGTCAGCAGGGGCTGTTCGGCAATTGCCACGAATCCAATGCTCAGGCGACGGCGGTCGGCGGCATCTATGGCTATTCCCACACCGCGGGGGGCTATGACGGCGGGCAGGCGCAATATGTGCGCGTGCCCTATGCCGATGTAGGGCCGACGGTGATCCCCGACTGGATGGACCCGGATGACGCGGTGCTGCTGACCGACGTCGTGCCCACCGGATATCAGGCCGCCGAGATGGGCGGCATCGTGCCCGGCGACACGGTGGTGGTGTTCGGGGCCGGCCCGGTCGGGCTGATGGCCGCCAAGTCCGCCTGGCTGTTCGGGGCGGCGCGCGTCATCGTCATCGACCATGTCGAATACCGGCTCGAATTCGCGCGCGGCTTCGCCAATGCCGAAGTCTATAACTTCCGCGAGATCGACGACATGGCGGTCTTCATCAAGAAGCAGACCGACGGCTTGGGTGCCGATGTGTGCATCGACGCGGTCGGCGGTGATGCGGCGGGCAGCAAGCTGCATTGGCTGTTCGGGACCAAGCTGAAGTTGGAAGCCGGCAGCGCGCTACCGCTCCACTGGGCGATCAATTC
>DASVUT010000513.1:0-1541 GCA_036386955.1 Sphingomonas sp.
AAAAGGTCGCGTGGCCCGAGACGTAGCTTGGGAAGTTCGGTTGACCGAGGGATGACAGGATGGAGCGGTCGGCTTGGTAAGGTCGCAATAGCCAATAGGCATACTTAGCGTCCCAGCACGCGACGGCGGCATCGTGCATGACCGCGCCAAGCAGGGCAGCTGACTCCGCACCCGCTGACTCATCCATACTCCGAGCCCGTAGCAAAGCGGCTAGCTCTTCCACCCAGTGCCCAGCCGGAGTTGAAGTGCCAGGTCCGTCAGACCATTTCGCCGCGATGACTACTTGTTCATCGCTGCGATTATCAGAGATGGCACGGACTTCGGAGACGGCGGCGAGGAACGCTCCAGATCCGAAGGTGGGCGGCGGCTCAGGCCGCAGGGCGGAACCGCTAGTCAGGAACCAGGGACGAACTCCACCCCACCAGGGACGCAGCGGCGGCTGCGGATACGACCAGGATGCGTACCAAGAGCCCGGTGTCGTGGGCGGCACCGAGGTCCAGTAGTCGATCGCTCCATCGCCTGCGGCCTCGGCCAGAATCGCGGCAGCAGCCCGGCCACCGACGCTCTCCGCCCCAAGGGGTTCATTGGGGAAGCCTGACCAGCCTGCATCCAGACTGTCTTCCGACAGCATGGTCGCCAGCGTGGTCGCTACATCCGGGTACAGGCCACTGAGTACGGCCACGGAGGCACTTGCCACCACGCCCGCTTCAGACGTGCTCGACTGGTCGCCGACAGCAGCGAGATCATGTAGACCACGGCGCTGGGCAGCGCCTACCAGGGCATAAATGCGGGCTGCGGCGGGCGGATCGGTATGATGGATTGCGACCTGGGCACATGCGCGCTCCAGCCAACGGGCGACCATGCTGTCACGCTCGTCGCTGCGGATATCGATTCGATGGACTATGTTCCCGAGCGGAGCGGCGTCGTTCAGCAGAGCTACATCAAGCCACGCTGACTCGATACCTTCTCGCCAGTCATCATCGTAGATGGCGAACTTCGCTTGGGCGGTGATCTCCCCTGGGGCGAAGGCAAGATCAAGGGCAGCAGGGCCAATGTCGGAACCAATACGCGCCGTGGCACGGTTGATGCTGACCCGCAGCAGGATAGGGCGCCCGCTCGGAACGGATAGGGTGACAGGAATGGAAACTGATCCGCTCGTCTCGTCGACCGCTGTCCGCGCAGATGCGAATGAAATGCTCGGCGGTTCGTCCACGTCAATGACCGTCAGGATGTGGCTGCCAGCAGTCGCATCGACCGTCGCGTTGGTGATGGTCAGGATGGCGATCGCGAATGCCTCATCCGGTTCGTCCAGGCCATCGACAAGCGTGGGCACCGCGATGTCGACCTGGGATTGCCCAACGGGAATGACGGCAAGTCCCCCAAGATTGCCGATGTCGGTCGATAACAGCCCATCGCCCGATGCATCAATGCGGGCGATGGCATAGCCAATTTCGACCTCGGCATGTGCCGGCTCGCTCAACGTGATCCTGATCGATCCGGTTTCGCCCTCGTTCACCGATGAGGCGTCCACTGGGAAACGG
>DASVUT010000514.1:0-6860 GCA_036386955.1 Sphingomonas sp.
CGCGACACGGCGGATGAGGCCTTCGGTGAGATATGGCAGGGGAGGGGGATCACGCACGACGTGCTCGCCGCGCTGTGTCCCGCGTCATGACCGGGCATCTGCGCTTGGGCGTGAACATCGACCATGTCGCGACCGTCCGGAACGCGCGCGGGTGCGGCTATCCCGATCCGGTGCGCGCGGCGTTGCTCGCGGCCGAGGCGGGCGCGGACGGGATCACCGCCCATCTGCGCGAGGACCGCCGCCACATCACCGACGACGACATTGCCCGCCTGTCGGACGCGCTCACCATCCCGCTCAACCTGGAGATGGCGGCCACGGCGGAGATGCTGGCGATTGCGCTCCGGCACCGCCCGCACGCGGCGTGCATCGTGCCCGAGAAGCGCGAGGAGCGGACGACCGAAGGGGGCATGGACGCGGCGGGTCAATACCATCTGCTCGCCCCGATGGTCAGCGAGCTGGGCGCGGCGGGGATCCGCGTGTCCCTGTTCGTCGAGCCTGACGCGCGCCAGATCGATGCCGCGTTGAGGCTCGGCGCGCCCGTCATCGAGCTGCACACCGGGCTCTATGCCGAGCTGGATGGCGATGCGCAGGTGGCAGAGGTGCGCCGGCTGGCCGATGCCGCGGCGCTGGCGGCCAAGAACGGGATCGAGGTGCATGCGGGGCACGGGCTGACCTTCGCCAATGTCGCACCGATCGCCGCCATCCCGCAGGTGCGCGAGCTGAACATCGGGCATTTCCTGATCGGCGAGGCGCTGTTCGTCGGTCTGGACGCGGCGGTGCGGCGGATGCGCGACGCCATGGACGCGGCGCGGTGATCATTGGGCTGGGGTCCGACCTGTGTTCGATCGAGCGGATCCAGGCGTCGCTCGATCGGTTCGGCGCGCGGTTCGAGGCCCGTGTGTTCACGGCGCAAGAGATCGCGCGCGCCGATCGCCGGCCGTTCACGCGCGCAGGCACGCTCGCCAAGCGGTTCGCGGCCAAGGAAGCATTTTCCAAGGCGGTCGGGACGGGCTTTCGCGCCGGCGTGTTCATGCGCGACATCGGGGTGGTGAACGCGGCCTCGGGCGCGCCGACGCTGGCGCTGACCGGCGGCGCGGCGGCAAGGCTTGACGCGATGATACCGCGGGGCCACCTCGCGGTGGTGCATCTGACCATGACCGACGACCACCCTTGGGCGCAGGCGTTCGTGATCATCGAGGCCGTGGCGAAGGGTTCTGCTCCGAAGGGGGCGACATGAAGGAAGCGGCGTTGGACGGGATGGAGGCGGCGCCCGAGCCGGTCGCGAACACCACGAGCGGTCGGCCGAGGACCGATTGGTGGGCCGAGGCCAAGAGCATCTTCTGGCTGATCCTGATTGTGCTCGGCTTCCACAGCTTCATCGCCAAGCCCTTCTATATCCCGTCCGAATCGATGCTGCCGGGCCTGCGCATCGGCGACCGGCTGGTGGTGACCAAATTCGCCTATGGCTGGTCGTTCGTGTCGCCGACGATCCCCAACCCCGTCGCGATCGTATCGGACCTGGTGCTGCGCCGTCCGCAGGCGAGCTGGGCCGTCGGGTTGCCGCCGATCAAGGGGCGGCTGCTCGGGTCGTTGCCGACGCGCGGCGACGTGGTGATCGTGACGCCTCCGGGCACGAACAGCGATTATATCAAGCGCGTGATCGGCTTGCCGGGCGACAGGCTGGCGGTGCGCGGCGGCACCGTGTGGCTGAACGGTCGGCCGGTGACGCGCGGCCCGACGCACCAGGTCGACATCCCGATCGACACCAACAGCCCGTGCGATGAGGGGCAATATCCGGATGCGCAGGTGCGCACGGCGGCAGGACTGGTGTGCCGCCTGCCGATCGTCACCGAAACGCTGCCGAACGGCCGCCGATACGACACGGTCGATGTCGAGGATGGCAGTTCGGGCGACAATTACCCCGAGGTCCGCATTCCCGCCAACCACGTCTTCCTGATGGGCGACAATCGCGATCGGTCCGCCGACAGCCGGTTTCCGCTGGCGGAACTGGGACTGGGCGGGCCGGTGCCGTATGAGAATCTGGGCGGGCGCGCCGAATTCGTGACATTCAGCCTGGACGGCGACGCGACATGGAACCCGCTGAGCTGGTGGGGGTCGCTGCGCGGAGGGCGTGCGGGCAGCTCGCTCCATCCCGAAGAAACGCGCCGATGACCGATGCCGGGGCGGCCGGGACGGGTGCTAGCCCCAGCGAGGTGCGCGATCCGCTCGTCCGCCAGGAGATCACGAAGGCGAAGATCTGGTTCGGTGCCGCGATCCTGGTCTCGCTGGCGGTGCTGTTGGTGCAGCCCATCCTGGTGATCTTCGCGGGCGTGATCCTCGGGGTCATGTTCGATGGCGGCGTGCGGCTGCTGGGGCGCGTCACGGCGCTGGGGCGCGGGTGGCGGTTGCTGATCGTCGTGCTGGGGGTGTCGCTGTTCCTGGCGGCGGTATTCTATCTGACGGGCCTGGGGATCATCGCGCAGGTCACTCAGTTGCGCGAAACGCTGCAGGCCCAGGCGGTCAGGGCGACCAGTTTCCTGACGCAGCAGGGGCTGATGCCCGGCGCGTCCGACATCGGCGGCGTCGCGCGACAGGCGATGGGTTCGGTCGGGCGGCTGACGAGCTGGGTCGGCAGCGCGGTGGGGGCGATCACCACCGCGTTCTTCATCCTGGTGCTGGGCCTGTTCTTCGCCGCCGAACCGCGCGTCTACGAACGCGGGCTGCAATGGATGGTGCCGCAAGCCAGCCGCGCCGAGTTCGCGCTGACGTTCCGGCGGATGGGGTTTACGCTCCGCCGGCTGCTCGCGGGCAAGCTGATCGGCATGGTCGTCGAAGGCGTGCTGACCTTTGGCGCGCTGGCGCTGGGCGGTGTGCCGCTGGCCGCGCTGCTTGGCATCATCACCGGCATCCTCGCCTTCATCCCCAATATCGGCGCGTTCGTCAGCGGCGTGCTGATGGTCGCGGTGGGCTTCAGCGCGGGACCGGAGGCGGGGCTGTGGGCGATCGGCACGTACATCGTCGTGCAGACGTTCGACGGCTATGTAGTCGCGCCGATGGTGGCCAAGAAGACGGTCGACATGCCGCCCGCGCTGACGCTGGGGTCGCAGATTCTGGCGAGTGCACTGCTGGGCCTCATCGGGCTTGCCCTCGCCGACTCGATGGTTGCGATGATCAAGGTCGCGATGGAGCGTCGCGCAGAGCGCGAGGGTGAACGCCGCGCCGAGCGTGAGGGTCAGCGGACCAGCGAGTCGAACAGCGCCAGGTAGCGCGCGGCCGAGTCGGTGCCGGGCATCGGCACCGGCTGCGGGCGGACCGCACCCGGCGCGAGCCAGTGGTCGAGTGCTCCGACAAGCGCGTCTGCGTCGCCGCGCGGCACGATCGTGCCGAGACATGCGTCCGCGACGATCTCCGCCACCGCGGGGCTTGCATTGGTCGCGACCACGGGCGTGCCGACCGACAGAGCCTCGCGCAGCACGCCCGGTACGCCTTCGAAATCGGACGCGAGCGCGAGCACCGTGGCGCGCGCCATTGCATCCAGCGGATCGGCGGCATGGCCGGGCAGATGGACGCGCGCGTCCAGTCCGAGCGCCCCGGCGCGCGCGCGGAGCGACTCACGCGCGGGCCCTTCGCCCAGGATGACTAGCGACGGCGTGTGCGACAGGCGCGGCAGCGCGTCGATCAGCCGGTCCCAGCGTTTCTGCGCGACCAGTCGCCCGACACCAAGCACGACGGGGCCGGAGGGCAGGGCTACGGGTGCCGCGCCCGTCACCAGTCCGGCGGGCGGGTTGGGGATGATACTGACTCGCCCCGCCATGCCGGTCGCCGCCGCGGCCTGATCCGCGGTCGCGGGCGTCATCGCGACCAGATGGTCGAGAAAGCGGCCGTGGAGCGCCAGCCAGCGTGCATGCGCGGCGTCGGCCCATCGCGCGTGATCGCCGCGCGCGACCGCGTTGGACATCTTGGCCACGATCGGCGGACACGCACGCCCCAGCCGCAGGCGCGCCCACAGAGCGGTGCTGGTATAGTGATTGCCGGGGCAGAACAGGATGTCGGGCGCCGCCGCGCGTACAATGGCGGGCAGCGCGAGCGTGAGCGCACGCTGGCGCCGATCGCCGACCCTTACCGTCTCGACGCCCGAAGGCAGCGGTAAGCCGGTCTCGCCGAGCACCAGCGTGACCCGCCGCCCCGCCGCCACCCAATCGGCGGCCAGGCGCAGCAGCGCGCGCTCCACCCCGCCGCCACCCAGGGTCTGCGCGAAGGACAGGATGTGGCGGGCCTCCGTCATAGCGCACGCCAGTGGCACAGCCCGTCCGGCGGCGAAACACGTGGAATCCACGTGCATCGGCGCGCGCGCGCCGCTATGCGCGCCGGCCCTGCCGTCACATGGATGCGACACCCTGGACCTGCGACCCGGCCCGATCCTGACCCCGGCCGGCGGTGCCTTGGACGAGGTGCCTGCGGGTGTCCTGTCCGAGCTGGAGCCCGTCAGGGCGGCGGCGCGACGTTGGCCTGCGATCCTGGGGGCGGTCCTGACGCTCGCCATGGTCGCAGGGCTGGGGCGTGAGCTGTTCGGCCGCGGCTTGGCCGGCTTGTCGCGATCGGTGCCCGCCGATCCACGATTCTACTTGTGCTTCATGCTCCTCTATCTGTCGCTGCCCACCGGCGATTTCGTGATCTTCCGGCGGCTGTGGGGCATTCCCGCCGCCGGATTCGCCGCCTTGCTGAAGAAGCGCATCGCGAACGAAGTCGTGTTCGGATATTCGGGCGAGGCGTATTTCTATGCCTGGGCGAAGGCGCGCTCGGCGATGGTTGCCGCCCCGTTCGGCGCGGTCAAGGACGTGTCGATCCTGTCCGCGCTGGCGGGCAACGTCATCACGCTGGCGATGATCGCGGTGGCGTTGCCGCTCGGGCGCGATCTGCTCGATGAAGGGCAGTTCGACACGCTGGTCGGATCAACGGTGGTGGTGGTGGCGATCACCCTGCCCTGGCTGCTGCTGTCGCGGCGCGTGTTCTCGCTGCCCCGCGCGCGACTATGGTGGGTGTTCGGCGTGCATTGCCTGCGCCTGCTCGCGGGATCGGTGCTGATCGCGCTGGCGTGGCATTTCGCGCTGCCGAGCGTTTCGATCGGCATGTGGCTGTTCCTGGCGGCGGGGCGGCTGCTGGTGTCGCGGTTGCCGCTGGTGCCCAACAAGGACCTGATCTTCGCCAATGTCGCGATCCTGTTGATCGGGCAGGATCGCGCCTTGTCCGAACTCGTTGCGTTCACGGCGGCGCTGACGCTGGTGGCGCACATTGCGCTGATCGCGGCGTTCGGGCTCGCCCTGCTGTGGAGAAAGCGGTCATGATCATCGCGGCACTGCTGGGCGCGATCCAGCTGCTCGGAACCGAAGGCGCGTCATGCGGTGGCGGCGGTGGGCAGGGGCCTGCGATCCGGGCCAATGTCATCGGGCTGAAGGACCGGGCCGGCAATGTCAAGCTGGAGCTGTTCCCCGCCAACGAGGCCGATTGGCTGAAGGACGACCGCGATCTGGTGGCGCAGCGCAAGATATTCCGCCGCATCCGCGCCGCGACGCCCAAATCGGGTCCCGTGCAACTGTGCATCCGGGCACCACGGCCGGGCCGCTACGCGCTGTTCTTCACCCATGACCGCGACGGCAAGAACAAGTTCAACCTGTGGACCGACGGCATGGGCGTGACCGGCGCGGCGAGAATGGGACGCGCGCGGCCCAAGGTCGCACAAGCGATCGTGGATGTCGGCCCCGACGGTGCCAACGTAACGATCCGCACGCAATATCTGCGCGGGCTGCGCGGCTTTGGCCCGGTGAAGTAGGCGATCGCCCTTGCGCATCGTCGATGTGAACGAATTCTATTCACCGACCGGCGGCGGCGTGCGGACCTATGTCGATCGCAAGATGGCGATCCTGGCCGAACAGGGTCATGAGCTGATCGTCATCGCACCGGGTCGCGAGACACGGGTCGAGGAGCGGCCCGGCGGCGGGCGCGTCCATTACCTCAAGTCGGCATCGATGCCGTTCGACGCCAATTACGGCCTGTTCTGGGAGGCCAAGCCGATCCACGCGCTGCTGGATGCGATCGATCCCGATGTGGTGGAGAATTGTTCGCCCTGGCGCCCGGCCTGGATCGTCGCCGATTGGAACGGGCGCGCGGTCAAATCCTTCTTCATGCACAACGACAATGTCGAAGCCTATGCGATGCGCTGGTTCGAGCGCGTGGCGGAGCGTGAGCGGATCGAGCGGGCGTTCGCCTGGTACACACGCTACATGAACCGGTTCCTGGCGCGGTTCGACACGGTGATCGCCAACGGTCCCGCGCTCGCCGAACGAGTCGCGGCGCGGGGCTTGCGCGTCGACGGGGCCGTCCCGCTGGGGATCGAGCGACGGTACTTCTCGCCAAGCCTGCGCGACGAGGGCGTGCGCGCGGACCTGTTGCGGCAATGCGGATTGCCGCCCGACGCACGGCTGTTGATCGGGATCGGGCGGCATCATCCCGAAAAGCGCTGGCGGGTCGTGATCGAAGGGGTGCAGCGCGCCGGGCGGGCGTTGCCGATCGGGCTCGTGCTTCTGGGGCAAGGGATGGAGACGCGGCGGCTGGAACGGCTGGCGGGCAAGGGCGGGAACATCCGGCTGTTGCCGCCCGAATATGATCGCAACCGGCTGGCGACGATCATGGCGAGCGCCGATGCGGTGATCCATGGATCGGATGCGGAGCCGTTCGGACTGGTGCTGTACGAGGCGCTGGCCTGTGGTGCGCCCTTGATCGTGCCCGATGCTGGCGGCGCGGCGGCGGCGGCCGGGCCGGCCTATGCCGAGGCGTACCGCGCGCGCGACGCGGCGGCGTGC
>DASVUT010000515.1:0-2908 GCA_036386955.1 Sphingomonas sp.
GAGTTCCGCGTCTGGCTCCCCGACGGCTTCCACGGTCGGCCCGGCCAACGTGGGAGCACAGGCAATCATCGCGAGGAGGCAGATCGCGAGCAGAGATCGCAGGTGCATCATATCGGCCGTCTGGAGAGGCTCGAGATCCAGCCCGGGCTCACGATCCCAATCGCCCCGTGGTCGCTGGGAGGCTCACCGGTGACCTCCAGTAACTCGAATCCAGCCTCCCGCAGATGCCTGTCCCAGCCCTGCTCGTCATGCAGGGTGAACCAACGTCCCTCATTGTCCCGCGTCTGACCCACTCCGCGCTTCACCGATGCGAACAGCAACCCGCCAGGGACGAGCAGTTCACCGAGCGTCCGCAGCGCAGCGGTCGTCTCGTCTCTCTCAAGATGCAGCAGCGAGGCCATCGCCCATATGCCGTCGAAGGACGCGACTTCGTAGGGCGGGGCGCGGAGGTCACCCAAGGCGACCGAAAGTCCAGATGTGCGCTCCGCGATGCGAACCAAGCGGGCGGAGTTGTCCAGGCCGACCGGATCGAGCCCCGCCAGGGCTAGCGCCACTAGGTCACGACCCGCGCCGCAGCCCGCGTCCAGTACCCGTGCACCTGGCACCAACATGCCTGCAAAGCGGGCTATGTGATCAGAGACGTCAATCCGCATCGTCTGGGCGGCATATTCCTCGCCAAACACCTCATAATACGCTGCGGTGCTCGCTTGGCGATCGCGTGCACAACCAGCGACACTGGAGAAGCCACGGCGTGCGGACGCCGTCTTCAGGCGATCGTGGGCGATCAACTCCATGCCTCTCAACATAGTGCGCGTCGGACGGCATGGCCAGCGGAGCTGTCACCGAGAAGCGCCGCGAACAGTCGATGGAGCGCTCGCACAGCGGCGCAGAAGGTCACACAGACTACCACCTCAGGCAGTCAGTGCCTTCCTGAGGTCGATCAGGTCATTCGATCCCAGTTTGAAGAAGTACGGTATCTTGCGCCCGGAGATGTCGTCGAGCAGGTTCACCGCGAGCGAGGCGGCCATGCTAAAATCAACGGGATCGTCCAGAACGCGCGGCTTTACCTCGGCCGCCGTGTCCACGTGCGCGATGTAATTGTTCCTGTGCGATACCTTCAGTCCGTTCACCGTCTGTCGAAATTCTTTGACCAGACGGTCAAGGCTCCGAGTGCGGGCTGCCTCGAGACCCTCACGCTTCATCGATGCGAACAGAGTCTGGAAGGAGCGGTTGGTCCTGCCGTCATCGTCTAGCGCGACCAGTCGGGATACGATGTCCCGACTCGCGTTCTCGAGCAGCACAGTTTCGACCGCGAAGTGCTCCCGCGACATGTTTCCAAGTCCCTCGAGGCGCGATCGCGACCGGAAGGCGAAAATCGCGATCGGGAGCCAGAGGACGTCCTGGGTCAATCCCGGTAGTATGTGGCTGGCTAGTGTCGTCGCGTGTGGCATCTCACCAGACATAGGCGGGGTGGGCGGAATCCGCCAGAGATGCGAGCATGGCGGGGCGTAAGAGCCGCTAGGCGGTCACGCACATAATCTCGGCCAGTGCCGCCACCGCCGCCTCGATCTCGTCCCTCGTTGTCTCGTGCGATAGACTGAACCTCAGTGTGGATAGCGCATCCGCGTACGAGAGACCCATGGCCAGAAGCACGGAGGACGGCGAGGTGGCGCCGGCCCTGCACGCCGAGCCCGTCGAGATACATATCCCTGACATCGCGAGACGGTCGACGGCGTCGGCGGCGTCGAGCCCAGGGAACACGATCGAAGTCGTGTTGGGGAGGCGATCGACGGCCTGCCCATTGACCCGCCCAGCTGGCACCAGTTCCAGCAACCTGCCCTCGAGCTCGTCACGAAGAAGGCGCGTCGCGGCGAACGCCGCGCGGCGCTGACGCACCAGCCTCGCAGCCTCGCCTATGCCTGCGGCGCCCGGCGTGTTGGTGGTTCCGCCCCTGAGGCCCTCTTCCTGCTCCCCGTGGACCATCGGCGACAGGTGGAACCCCGGACGCACGAAGAGAGCGCCGATGCCCTTCGGGCCGTGGAACTTGTGACCGGAGAGCGACAGCAGGTCGACCTCCGCCAAAGAACCTTCGAGGTTCATGGCGATCCGGCCGACCGCGGCGGTCGCGTCACAGTGGATAACTGCGTCTGGGCAGACCTCCCTAACGTGACGTGACAGTCGGTCGAGCGGCTGGATCACGCCAGTTTCGTTGTTGGCGAGCATTACGGAGACGAAGCAGGTCTCGGGACGCAGCGTTGCCCGGAAAGCTGCCTCGTCAACGCGGCCGTCGCCATCCACGGACGCGATCGAGACGGCATGTCCCCGCCGCGCTGCGGCATCGACAGCGCGCCGCAGCGAGGGATGCTCGATTGCACTCACCACCATGTGCCCGTCGGCGCGACCCTCCATAGCCCCGAGGACAGCCCAGCTGTTCGCCTCCGAGGCGCCGGAGGTCAGCAGCACGCCCTCGGCGAGGTCGGCCGATCCCAGGAGTGAGGCGATCGCGCGCTTCGCTCCGGCCACAGGGTCGAAGCGCCCCTGGATGACCTGGCCCGCCACCGACGACGGGTTGAGGTAGTGGGTTTCGAGATACTCCCGCATCGCGGTCACCACGCTCGGCGCCGGCCTCGTCGTGGCGTTGTTGTCAAGGTATGCCCGTATCACTCGCGCCGTCTCTCTTCGTCGTCCTCTACGAGCGCATTGACGAGCTCAATCAATTCCTCGTCGTCGATGAAGGGCACCTGCGCATAATCGGGGCTCGCCCCCCCCCCCATGATGGCGGCGAGATGACCCTGCCCGAGCAAGCGCTCCGCTCCTCCACCCTTCAGCCCCAGCGACAGGTCCGACGTCCCCGCGCTGTCGACCCGCAGGATGAGCCGATTCCCGAGGTTGCTGCGCAGCTGCATCG
>DASVUT010000516.1:0-3790 GCA_036386955.1 Sphingomonas sp.
CGGACGGTGCTGATGCTGGTCGAGAAGCTGGTCGGCGAAACCGGCGTGTCGGCCGATCTGTTGACCGCGCGGGTCGAGGCGGCGACCGATCTGCTCGCCGATCCGCAGGAATCTGCGCTGCTGCGCGTCCATCCCGATGATGTCGCGCTGCTGGAAGGCAAGCTGCCGAAAACCGTGTTCGCGGCCGGCGACCCGCATGTCGCGCGCGGAAGCTTCGTGCTCGAATCGGCGTCGACCGTGGTCGAGGATGGTCCGGCCCTGTGGCTCGACCAGCTGGCGCAGGCGATCGACCGGGTGCCGGTGCCGTCATGCTGAGCCGCTTCACGACCGAATATCTCGACACCATCGCATCCGCCGCCACCCTGCCCGCGCCGCGCGTGCTCGGCCGGCTGTCGTCGTGCGACGGGTTGCTGATGGAGGCGACCGGACTGTCGGTCCCGGTCGGCACCGTGTGCCGCGTCGGCGAAGGGCGCGCGTGCGTCGAGGCGGAGGTGATCGGCTTTCGCGGCGGTCGCACGATCATGATGAACCTAGGCGGGCCTGCCCCCCTCCTCCCCAAGGCACCCGTTTGTCCGATGGGTGCGCCGGGCGAGGCGGAGGTGGGCGAGGCGATGCTGGGCCGGGTGGTCGATGGGGCCGGGCTGCCGATCGACGGGTTGGGGCCGATCCGCGGCGCGAACCGCTGGCCGCTGGCGGGGGTGCACCAGTCGCCGCTCGACCGGGGCCGGGTGCGCGAACCGCTGGATGTCGGCGTGCGCGCGATCAACGGGTTGCTGACGATCGGGCAAGGACAGCGGATCGGCATCATGGCCGGATCGGGCGTCGGCAAGTCGGTGCTGCTGGGCATGATGGTCAAGGCCGCGACCGCCGATGTCGTGGTCATCGGCCTGATCGGCGAACGATCGCGCGAGGTCGCGGATTTCCTGGAGACCAAGGTCGCAGGGCAAGCGCGCGCACGATCGGTGGTCGTCGCGGTGCCGGCCAACCATTCCCCCGTGCTGCGCATCCGCGGCGCGCTGCGCGCGACCGCCATCGCGGAAAGCTTTCGTGCGGAGGGCAGGAAGGTCCTGCTGATCCTCGATTCGCTCACCCGCGTGGCGCATGCCGGGCGCGAGATCGGGCTGGCGCTGGGCGAACCGGCCAGCGCGCGGGGCTATCCCCCATCGGCGATCGCGATGCTGCCCAATCTGATCGAGCGCGCCGGGGCCGATGCGAACGGGCCGGGATCGATCACCGCCATCTATACCGTGCTGGCGGACGGCGACGACGGCAACGACCCGGTCGTCGATTCGGCGCGGTCGATCCTGGACGGGCATATCGTGCTCAGCCGGGCGCTGGCCGAACGCGGTGTCTATCCCGCGATCGATCTGGGGCCATCGGTCAGCCGCGTGATGACCGACATCACAACGCGCGAGCATCAGCGCGCGGCGCGAACGCTGCGCCGGCATCTGGCGACCTATGAAGAGAATCGCGATCTGGTGCTGATGGGGGCGTACCGCGCGGGCGCGGACGCCGCGATCGACGCGGCGCTCGCCTGCCACCCCGCGATCCTGGAATATATCCGTCAGGACCATGACGCCAGCGTCACGCTGGAGGATGCCACCGCCGAGCTGGTCGGCGTGTTCGCCGAGGATTGATGGCGGCTGACGCCAAGACCCTGGCGCGGATCCACCGCGTCCGCACGGTTCAGCTCCACCAGGCGCATGCCGCCGAGGCGCGGGTGCGCGAACAGGCCGCCGCCGAGGAGGCGCTGGGCGCGCGCATCGCCGCGCTGGCCGATGCGGTCGCGCCGACGCGGATCGCATCGAGCGGGATCGCGCTGGGCGCGGCGGCGCTGTACCGCGACAAGCTTCATCAATCCGCGCATGCCGCCGTGGCGCGCCTGGCGCGGACGCAGGCCGAGGCGACGCGCGCCGCCGCGGTCACGCGCGCGGCGCGGCAGGACCAGAATGCGGTCGAAAAGCTGATGGACCGCGCCCGGCTGGCCGATGCCGCCGCCGATCGCCGCAAGCTCGAAGACCTGCCGACGACACCGGGCGCAAGGGGTCGGCGCTAAGCTTTGGGGGCAATCGGCACGATCCTTGCTGATCGACCGGGGTGAACCTGCTAGCTTTTCCGCCCGGCACCCTGCCGTCCCAGCCGACGCTCGTCGTGTCGCGTGCGTCGATCCCGTCGCTGCTGCTGACCGCCGCGCCCGTGATCGTGCCGGGCGGGAATTTCCTGGCGAATGCCGCCGTGCCGGTGCCGGTCACCGTGCCGCCGCTTGCCGCGACCGGCAACAGCTTGCCGCTGGTCGGGGACGGGGTGACGGCCGTGGCGGTGGACGATCCGGCGCTCGTCCTTCCGGCGGCGGTGGTTTCCCCGGAGGGCGAGCCGCTGCTCGCCGGCGACGAAGGTCTGGCGATCCGTTGCAAGCTGCCGGAGCCGATGCTCACGGCGTTGGCGCTGCACCGGGTCGTGACGCCAGGGGTGCGCGAGCCCGGCGTCGCCGTGCCGGCTTCGCCCGGGGTGGCTCTGCCCAAGGTCGAGACGCGGCGGGCGACGACGCTCGCCGCCGATGCCGACCCTGCGCGTCCGGATGTGGTGGCGACGGCGACGGTGGTCTCTGTCCCGGCAACCTTGGAGTCGGCTTCGCCCCTTGCCCCACCTCTTGCCGAGCCGAGAGCAGGCCCGGCATCGGCACAGCAAGGTCCGCAGCCCAAAGCGGCGCCGGACTTGCCGGTAAGCGCAAAACGCGGTGCAGCCTCGACATCGCCGCAAGTCGCGCGTCCGGATGAAGGCCCCTCAAGCGTCGGCGCTGAGGAGCCGCCGCCGGAGCCAGTCGTAGCCATGAGGCCGATCGCGGATCGCCGCCCCCAAGCGCGTCCTGACGCCGTGCCCGAGCTGCGTCAGGGTACGCGGCCCGATGTGACGCTGGTGGAGCGCGCGCCCAATCCTGCGGTGCCGGCCGCGTCGCTTACGGCTGGGCGAAGCAAGCGCCCCGAGGTATTCACACCGGCGTCGCCGGCCGCGGAAGTGGCTCCTCCACCCGTCGCGCCGTCGCCATTGCCTCCGGTCGCCGCCGCAGCGCCGATCGTGCAGCCGGCGCGGCCCCACGCAACCTTGGAGCCGGACGCCGTCCAGACCGTCCCCGTCCCCGTTCCCGTTCCCGTACCGGTGCAGACCGCAGTGGAGAATGCGCCCTCGGCACCCGTGGTTCGCGCGGCCTCGGCGGACCCCGCGCCGGTTCTGCCCGCAAGCGAAGCTGCGCAGCCGCAGGTGGCGTCTTCGAACGTCTCGTCGCCGCCAGCGTCGGATGACGATGCGGAGGCGATCGTGCGCGAGCATGTCGTCGGTCAGGACACGGCCGAACGTGTGCCGATGCCGATCCAGCCGCAGCCGCAGCCGCAGCCGTTGCCCGCTCCCGGGACGCCGATTGCCGCCGCGGAAGTCGAACCACGCTCGGCCGTTCCGGCGGCAGCGGCCGCGCCTGTCGTCATGGCGGCAGCGGACCCGAAAGCCCCCGCCGCGCGGGCGTTGCCAGTCGATCCGAGTGCGCGCCGCCCGGCCGCGCAGCGCGCCGATGCCCCGGTACGCAGCACGGCGGCGACGCCAGGCGCGCCGGTCGTCGCGCGTCGTTCGCCCGATCGCGCGTTCCCGGTCGCGGCCGACCAGCTCGATCGTGCTTCATCTGACGACGGCTCGTCACCGGCCGCCGCTGCCCAGCCCGCGCGCGCGCCCGATCCCGCGCAGCCGCGCGTGGCAGCTGCCCCAGCCCAGCTGGTCAGCGCATCACCGGTGACCGGCATGC
>DASVUT010000517.1:0-4297 GCA_036386955.1 Sphingomonas sp.
GGGGATGCGCGCGCTGGGCATCACCGACGACGCGCTGGCGCTGCTCGTCAGCTATGATTGGCCGGGCAATGTCCGCCAACTCGGCAATGCGCTGTTCCGGGCGGCGGTGCTGTGCGACGGAGCCGCGCTGACCCGCGCCGATTTTCCGCAGATCGCCAGCCTTGGCGCGCGGTCGCGTCCTGCGGCCCCGAGCGGGGCAGGCGGCGTGACGCTGTTTCGCGCCGACGGCAATCTGCGCCCGCTGGAGGACATCGAGGCCGATGTCATCCGCCTCGCCATCGGTCACTATCGCGGCCGCATGACCGAGGTCGCCCGGCGGCTGGGGATCGGGCGGTCGACGCTGTACCGCAAGCTGGGCGAACTGGGGATCGACAACGCCGCGTAGGGCGGCGAGCACCTCACCATAGCACGCCCTTGACCGGTTGCAGCGGTTCGGGTGCCGGGTCGCCGATGGCCTGCAACAGGTCGATCTCGATCGTGCGACACATCGCGGTCAGCGGCACGTCGTGGATCGTGTTCGCGAACGGATCGACCAGATCGTCCCCGATCTGCAGCACCGCCAGGAACATCAGACCCGCCACCGTCGACCCCAGCGGAGTCGCCAGCCCCAGTGTTTCCACCAGCCCGATCGGCAGCAGCACGCAGAACAGGTGCGTGAAGAAGGTGGGCAGGAATCGGTATTGATTGGGAAGCGGCGTGTTCTTCAGCCGCTCCATCCCGCCTTGCGCGTTGGCGATGTCGATCAGCACGCCCTCCATCGACGCTTGCTGGACGGTATCGATCCAGCCGTTGCGCCGCGCCAGATCGATCCGCCGCCCGGTTCCGTCGACGATGCCGTTGGCTACGTTGGTCCGCGCGAGGGCGAAATCCGCCTCGCCCCGCGACAGGAAGCGCAGCACCTCTCCGTCCGCTGGCTGCCGGCGCAATTGACAGCGCAGCGCGTGGACATAGGCGATCTGGCGCAGCACGATCGTGCGTTTCATGTCCAGCGCCTCGCCATCGGGCAGCCAGTTGCGTGCGGCCCGCGCCAGGTTGCGCGACGCGTTGATCATCGCGCCCCACAGCACGCGGCCTTCCCACCAGCGCTGATAAGCGGAGTTGTCGCGGAACCCCAGGAACAGCGCCAGCGCGGTGCCGAACAGCGTCAGCGGCAAGGATGGCGCGCGGAACGGCAGGACATAATAGGTCGCGGTGACGACGACGTCCCAGATGAACAGCAGCGTGAGCGGCCTCCAGACTTCCTGGACGATGTTGGCGAGCCGGGGGGGGGCGGCGGTGACGATCATCCTCGGTCCATGCGTCGCCGCCGCCGCCGGTTGCAAGCCTCAGCCTGCAAGAGCTCACACCACGGGTCCGGTCTTATCGGACCGATTTCCAACCGACGTCGGGCGCCGACCCGCTAACGTGTTGCTCTACGATGCGCAGGTGGAGAATGACGTTGGCCGACGACGAGTACCGGTTTGTGTCAGGCGCAGATCTTAGCGAGCAGATCAGAAGCGTTTGCGGGGCCGAGAGAGTCGACTGCGCAGTAGCTTTCTGGGGCCGTGACATGCGGGCAACGCTCTTCCCGCAATGACCTCGACAAACAGTCCGTATCGTGTGCGACATCGCCATGGAAGGAACATCGCGTGCGGCCTGGAGGAACTCGGCGCGCCGGTTAATCGGAACTTGATGGTTCGCGACGGCCTGCACGCGAAGGTGTTCGTTTCGTCCGCCGGAGCGATTATCTGCTCGGCCAATGCCAGCGCCAACGGGGTCGGCAGAACGAGAGGAGAGGCTGGCAACCTTGTCGAGGCTGGGATCGTCTGCCCGACCGGATCGCCGGGCCTTGATGGAGCCGCAGCCTTCTTCGATACGCAGTTCGGAGCCAGGCATCCGGTCAGTCGGACCGACTTGGAACGCGCGGCGGACTGGAGCAACGAGCCTGCTCTTCCGGCATCCGCCACAGCACTCAAAAGTCTCACCCTGATCGAGCGTCTGCAACACATCGGCAAGGCGAATGGGCGGAGCTTCCGCAATAAAGTGGGGCATCCAGATCTGAGCAAGAAGCTGAGCGAGGACGAGTGGAGCAGTATCGGTCGACTGCTTGAAAACGACGACTGGTTGTTCACGCCCCAGCAGTTTGCGGTTGCGCTGCAATCCGATCTTGGGACCGGCTGATCACCCTCCTGCCAAGGCCCTGTCCCTCAGGCCTCGCCAAACCCTGAGCGCCTGGACCGTCTCGGCGACGTCGTGAACGCGCAGGAGCTGCACGCCGGCATCGGCACCGCGAAGGGCGAGCGCGAGGCTGCCGCCGAGTCGGCGATCGACGGGGGCCTCGTTCGACAAGGCGCCGATCATGCGCTTGCGGCTGGCGCCGAGCATGATGGGGCAGCCCAAGCCGTGGAAGACGGCGAGGTCGTTCAGCAGCGCCAGATTGTCGGACAGCGATTTGCCAAAGCCGATGCCGGGATCGACGATGATGCGCGATCGATCGATGCCGCCGGCGACCGCGGCGGCGATCCGCGCCTCAAGCCAGTCGAAGACGTCGGTGACGACATGGGTGTAGCCGGCGGTGCCATGGCCGCCGCGCTCGGGATCGGGGGAGTGCATCAGCACGACGGGGCAGCCCGCGCGCGCGACCACGTCCAGTGCGCGGTCGTCCCAGAGCAGCGCAGATACGTCGTTGACCATGGTTGCGCCCGCCGCCAGTGCTGCCTCCATGACGGTGGCCTTGCGCGTGTCGATCGACACGGGCGTGCCGCTCGCGGCCAGGCGTTGGGTGATGGGGGCGATGCGGGCGATCTCGTCGCCTTCCCATACGAGGGCCGCGCCGGGGCGGGTCGATTCGCCGCCCAGGTCGATCAGCGCCGCGCCGCCTGCGGCCATGTCGACGCCCGCCGCGGCGGCGGCGGCGGGGTCGCCGGCATGGGCGCCGCCATCGGAGAAGCTGTCGGGGGTGACGTTGAGGATGCCGGCGACCAGCGGCTGATCGAGCCGCAGGACGCGTGTCCCCAGCACCAGGGGCGCCCGGGGTGCCGTGATCGCGCGGTGGAGGGTGGCCGCGCGCTCGCCCAGCGTCTCGATCTCGGCCACCGGCACCGTCCGGTCCAGCCGGCCATCGTGGAGCACGTCATAGGCCGCGAACCATTGCATGCCCCCCGCCAACCGCGCGACGCTGCCGTCGGGGCGGCCGATCGGGGTGTCGGCGAAATGGACGGGGCGTAGGTGAAGGCTCAGGGCTGGGTCGCCAGCAGATAGGTCTGGCGCAGCGTGTCGATGGGCTTGAGCCCGCTATCGTCCTCATGGTGCCAGAAGGTCCAGCCGTTGCACGCCGGAGCTCCCTGCAGCAGCGCACCGAGCTTGTGGATCGAACCGGTCTGCCCGCAATCGCTGACCAGCGATCCGTCCGCGCCGATGGTCGCGCGCCAGCGGCGCTTGGCATCGACCAGCACGCCGCCGGGCGTCAGATAGGCGTTTTCGACCAGCGCGCCGAACGCCACCTTGGGTTGCTGGCGTGGGCTTTGCATCGTCCGCAGTGCCGATTCGTCGAGAGGCAGCGCGGCGTCGATCCGGGCGCGCGCCGCGTCGATATAGTCGTCCTCGCGCTCGATGCCGATCCAGCGGCGCCCGAGCCGCTTGGCGACCGCGCCCGTCGTGCCGGTGCCAAAGAAGGGGTCGAGCACCACCGCGCCCGGATTGGTCGAGGCGAGCAGCACGCGGTACAACAGCGCCTCGGGCTTTTGCGTCGGGTGGACCTTCACCCCGTCCTTCTTCAACCGTTCGGGGCCGCCGCAGATCGGGAATTCCCAGTCGGAGCGCATCTGCAACTCGTCATTCAGCGTCTTCATCGCGCGGTAGTTGAAGGTGTATTTGGACCCTTCGCGCTTGGACGCCCAGATCAGCGTCTCATGCGCGTTGGTGAAGCGGGTGCCGCGGAAATTGGGCATCGGATTGGCTTTCCGCCACACGATGTCGTTGAGGATCCAATAGCCCAGGTCCTGGAGCGCGGCCCCGACGCGGAAAATGTTGTGGTAGCTGCCGATGACCCAGATCGTGCCGTCGTCCTTGAGCACGCGGTGCGCCTCCGCCAGCCAGGCGCGGGTGAAGGCGTCATAGGCGGCCAGGCTGTCGAACTTGTCCCAATCATCGGTGACCGCGTCGACATGGGTGCCGTCCGGCCGGAACAGTTCGCCGCCCAATTGCAGGTTATAGGGCGGGTCGGCGAAGACCATGTCGACCGACCGATCGGGCAGTGCCTTCATCTGCGCGATGCAGTCGCCGACCAGGATCGTGTCGAGCGGCAGCACCGCGGGCG
>DASVUT010000518.1:0-3658 GCA_036386955.1 Sphingomonas sp.
TGTTCCGATGGCGACGTCGAACGTGCGGTGACATTGCTCGCATCTGATCCGCACCAACAAGTTAGTTGATGCACGGGTGGCCTTGCTTGGATGATAATCACAGTACCGTGGAATGCCGTGCAGCCACCATGTCGGTGGTTCAGGAATACGATCGGTAATGTCCATCAGCGGAAAGTGCATCGCGGTCCCAGTCGAGTGCTGAACCAAATCCATAATGCTTTTCTTCGAGGCGCGAAGGCTTGATCGCGCCCGCATGTGGACGCCAGCCGACGTACCTCATCGTTTTCAGTAACTGGCGGCGTTCGGCCTGTGTTCAAACGCGCTCTTGTGGCCAATGTGGGCGTCAGCCGACATCGTACGAACCGCTGTCCTACAAGCCTGATTCGTGCAAGCGCGTGGGTTCGACCTGTTCCGCGCCATGCTTTGCTCTTTGAACCCGTCTGTACCCGTCGCACCAGCCACCGTCCGCACCCGGTCGATCGCGCTGCCGATAGCGTGACCCAAGTGTGACCTTTGGGCGATCCGAGCCGATCCGCGTCGCCTCGCGAACAAATCGTCAAGCGGCAGCCGCTGTGACCCCGTCTTACGCGTCGCGCAGGCCAATGCCGATCGTCGCCCGCGCCGCCTCGGCTTCGCTGGAGGCGACGGGGTAGGCGACATTGTCGGCGGAGTACCAGGCGGCGGGGCGGTGGTTGCCGGACCAGCCGATGCCCCCGAATGGCATGTTCGACGCGGCGCCATTGGTTGGCTGGTTCCAGTTGATGATGCCGGCGCGCACCCCGGCCCAGAACTGGTCGTAGCGCGCGGGCGTCTGGCTGACGAGCGAGGCCGACAGGCCGTAGCGGGTGGCGTTGCACTCGGCGATGGCGGCGTCGAAATCGGGGACGCGGACGACCTGAAGGACCGGGCCGAACAGCTCGATGTCGGGTCGGTCGGCGACCCCGGTCATGTCGATCAGCGCGGGGCTGAGGAACGGGCGATCGGGCACGGGGCGTTCCAGATGCCGGATCGGCCGCCCGCCGCGCATCAGGAGCGCGAGGAAGCTTTCCGTCAACTGGTCCGCGGCCTCGTTATCGATCACCGGGCCCATGAACGGCGCGGGATCGTCATGCGGCGCGCCGACGATCAGCCGCGCGACCAGCGTCCCCACCGCCTCGAGCAGCGCGTCGGCCATGTCGTGGCCCACGATCAACCGCCGTGCGGCGGTGCATCGTTGCCCCGCCGAGGTGAAGGCGGACTGCACCACCAGGGCGGCGGCGGTGGGCAGATCGGGCGTGTCCCACACCACGATCGGGTTGTTGCCCCCCATCTCCAAGGCCAGGATCTTCTCCGGCATCGACGCGAATTGCCGGTTCAGCGCCAGCCCGGTGCGTGCCGACCCGGTGAACAACAGCCCGTCGATGTCAGGATGCGCCGCCAGCGCCTTGCCCTCCGCAGGCCCGCCGACCACGAGCCGGATGCAGCCTTCGGGCACCCCCGCGCTCAACAGGCACTCGACCAGCATCGCCCCCGTCGCGGGGGTCTTTTCCGACGGTTTGAACACCACCGCATTGCCCGCGATCAGCGCGGGGATGATGTGGCCGTTGGGCAGATGCGCGGGGAAATTATAGGGCCCCAGCACCGCGAGCACGCCGTGCGGCTTGTGGCGGAGCGCCTGGCGCGTCCCCATCGCGCCTTCCGCGCGTCGCTGCGCGGTGCGTTCGGAATAGGCGCTGACTGACAGGTCCACCTTGGCTATCACCGAATCGACTTCGGTGCGGGCTTCCCACAACGGCTTGCCGGTTTCGCGCGCGATCAGGTCCGCGAATGCCTCGTGCCGGCCGCGCACGACGTTGGCGAAGCGGCGGAGCGTTTCGACCCGGAACGACAGCGACCGCGACGCCCAGCCCGACCAGCCGGCGCGCGCCGCCGCCACTTGCGCATCGACATCGCTGATCGGCGCGCGCCACAATTCGGCCCCGCTGGCCGGCTCATAGGAGACGAGTTCGTCCATCGGCGCAGGCTTTAGCGATCAATCGCGAGCGATGCGAGCGGCGTACGCCTGTCTTGCCGATGCGGATGCGCCGGGCGATAGGAGCGGGCGATGGCGGGCTTTTCGCATTTGCACTGGACCAGCGAGGATGGCTTGCGGCTGCACGCCCGCGACTATCCGGGCGGCGCGGACCGGGTGCCGGTGGTGTGCCTGCACGGCCTGACCCGCAACGCCCGCGACTATGACGAGCTCGCCATGCGGCTGGCGGGCCGCCGCCGTGTCCTGGCGGTCGATTTCCGCGGTCGCGGCGAAAGCCAGCATGCGCGCGATCCGTCGACCTATGTGCCCGCCACCTATGCGCGCGATCTGGAGGCGATGCTGGCCGCGACCGGCATCGAGCGGTTCGTCGCGGTCGGCACGTCACTGGGCGGGATCGTCACGATGCTGCTGGCGCAGCGCCTGCCGGGGCGGATCGCGGCGGCGCTGATCAACGATGTCGGGCCCGAGATCGAGGCGGCGGGGCTGGCGCGAATCCGCAGCTATGTCGGGCGGGCGTCGAGCCTGCCGACCTGGATGCACGCCGCGCGGTGTTTGTCGGAGAACAACCGCGCGGTCTATCCCGACTGGCGGATCGAGGATTGGCTGGCGATGGCCAAGCGCGTCTATCGCCTGAGCAGTGCCGGGCGGGTGGTGCTCGATTACGACCTGAAGATCGCCGAGCCTTTCCGGGTACCCGGTGGCGAGACCGGGCCCGACATGTGGAGCGCGCTCGACGGGCTTTCGGGTGTGCCCGTGCTGATCGTGCGTGGCGCGCGGTCGGACGTGCTGTCTGACGCCGTGGCGCGGCGGATGGCGGCGGCGTTGCCGGATGCCGAGCTGGTGACGGTGGCGGGCGTGGGCCACGCGCCGACGCTGGGCGAACCCGATCTGGCCGACCCGATCGAACGGTTGCTCGCCCGCGCGGACGGCGGTTGAGGGTGGCGGCGATGCTCGATCACCTCGTCTTCACCCCGCGCGACGTCGACCTGTCGCGCTCGCCGCTGGCCGGGCGGGTCGATGCCGACACGTTCGTGCTGGGCGCGTTCAATCCGGGGCTGACGCGGCTGGCCAATGGCAATCTGTTGATGATGGTGCGCGTGGCGGAGGCGCTGCGCCACCCGGTCCGCGACGGCCATGCGCATGCGATCCGCTGGGACGAGGGGGCTTATGTGCTCGACGCCTGGCCGATCGCGCTGGTCGACACGCGCGATCCGCGCCAGTTCACCTTTCGCGCCGGCGGATGGAAGGTCATGGCGCTGACGAGCCTGTCCTGGCTGCTCCCGGTCGAACTCGACGCGGAGGGACGCCGGGTCGAGGCGGTCCATTACGACCGCGCGATCGCGACCGCGACCTCGTACCAATGCTACGGTATCGAGGATGCGCGGATCAGCCGGGTGGGCGACCGGTATCTGATGACGAGCTGTTCGGTCAGCCCGGAACGGCATGCGACCACGCTGTACACCAGCGACAACGGGCTCGACTGGCGGCTGGACGGGATCGTGCTCGATCATCAGAACAAGGACATGCTGATCTTCGAAGGGCTGATCGGTGGAAAATATTGGGCGGAGACACGTCCGCTCGGCGACTTATATTTCGCTTATCCGCCAGGGAGCGAATGGCGCGCCGGGCCGTCGATCAATCTCGCTT
>DASVUT010000519.1:0-2526 GCA_036386955.1 Sphingomonas sp.
GGCCAACGACACCATGATGTCGAACGACACCATGATGGCGAACGACACGATGTCGACGACCAACGGCACGATGACCAACAACGCGATGTAATCATCCGATTTTTCGGACGATTACACGGTGTGACGAAAAGGGCCGTCCGGGCGACCGGGCGGCCTTCTTGCATGACGCAAGCGTGAAGGAGCCTGCCCGGAGCGACAGCGGCCAACGGTTCACCGCAGGATTGGACGGCGGCGACGATATTTTGGTTAATCCCGTTTGGAATGCGCCACGATTCGCTTTAGAATCAACGCAGACCAAGTTTCGGGGGTAATTCGACGATGTCCGTACTGCGTTCCGCGCGCGCCACGTCCGCTGTGTTGGGGTCCGCCTTGGCGGTGGCCCTGGGGGCGACGCCAGCGTCCGCGCAATTCTTCCTCCAGTCGCGCGACATGCGCGGGGCCGCGATTGAGGGGGCCGAGGCCAATATCGGGCAGGTCCTGCCCGGTGCCACGCCATCCGAACTGCGCGCCGCGCTGGCGTGGAACATGCGCGCGGCGCTGAACGTCGCAGCGCTCCAATGCCAGTTCGCCCCGACGCTGCTGACCGTCGATTACTACAATGCCATGCTGCGCGACCATAATGACGAGCTGAAGGGCGCATTCGATACGCTCACCAAATACTTTGCCCGCACCGCCAAGACCAAGGCGGAAGGCCAGACGGCGCTCGACCAGTTCGGCACCCGCACCTATTCGGGCTTTGCCACCGTCGCGGCGCAATATGGATTCTGCCAGACCGCGTCGGCGATCGGCCGCGATGCCGTGTTCACCCCGCGCGGCAGCTTCTCGGCGCTGGCGACCGCGCGCACCCGCGAACTGCGCAACAGCCTGATGCCGTCGGGCGAACAGCGCCTCCCCTTCTATATCGGGCAGGATCGCGCCACTGCCCTGCCGCGCCTGGACGCGCTGTGCTGGAACAAGAAGGCCGAATGGCAGGTCAAGAAGTGCGGCGTGCAGGCATGGCCACCCGCGCCGCCCGCGACGCCGATGGTCGCCGCCAACTAAGCGATCAGCGCAGGCCGAGCAGCTTGTGCGTTTGCAGCGATAGGCGCCATCGGGGGCGGGCCATGACCAGCTCCATCGCGGCGGCCTGATGCGCAGCGGCCTGGGGATCGTCTAGCGGCTGGATGAGGTGGTGGGTGAAATCCCAGACCTCCAGCGCCGCCGGATCGATGCCCGCCTGCGGCCAGACCAGCTTCAGCTCGTCGCCGCTGCGCTGCACGACCGTGCTGCCGGCCTTGGGGCTGATGCAGACCCAGTCGATCCGGGGATGCGCCGCGATCGTGCCGTTCGACTCCATCGCAACGCGAAATCCGCGCGCGTGGAGCGCGTCGACCACCGCATCATCGATCTGCAACATGGGCTCGCCCCCGGTCAGCACGACGAAGCGCTGGTCCGTGCCCTCGCCCCAGAACCCCGCCACCGCGTCACCCAGCGCGGCCGCATCGGCGAAGCGCCCGCCGCCTTCGCCGTCGACGCCGACGAAATCGGTGTCGCAGAAGCGGCAGATCGCGCTCGCACGATCCTGTTCGCGCCCCGACCACAAATTGCAGCCGGCGAACCGCACGAACACCGCCCGGGCACCGGCATTCACCCCTTCGCCCTGCAGCGTCAGGAACATCTCCTTGACCGCGTAGCTCATGGCTGCGTCGCGTAGACCGTCGGATCGGCGACGCCCGCCTCGTCGAAGCCCTTGGCGCGCAGACGGCAACTGTCGCACCGCCCGCAATGCACGCCCCCGGGCGCGGGATCGTAGCAGGACCAGCTGAGACCCAGGTCCAGCCCCAGCCGCGTCCCTTCACGCACGATGTCCGCCTTGGTCATGTGCTGAAGCGGGGCGCGGACGCGGAACGGCTCGCCCTCGACGCCGGCCTTGGTGGCGAGTTCCGCCAGCGCCTCGAAGGCGGCGATGAACTCCGGACGGCAATCGGGATAGCCCGAATAATCGAGCGCGTTAACGCCGATGAACAGGTCGCGCGCGCCCGCCGCCTCGGCCCAGCCCAGGCATAGTGCCAGGAAGATCGTGTTGCGCGCGGGCACATAGGTGACCGGAATGCCCGGCTGCACCCCGTCCTTGGGCACCGCGATGTCCGCGGTCAGCGCCGATCCGCCAAAGGCCGACAGGTCGAGCGGCAGCACCACGTGGCGCTCCACATCCAGCGCGGCGGCCACGCGGCGCGCGGCGGCGAGTTCGACGCGGTGCCGCTGATGATAATCGACCGACAGCGCGAGCAGGCGAAACCCGGCCTCGCGCGCGAGCGCGCCGGCGACGAACGAGTCGAGCCCGCCGGACACGAGCAGCACGGCCAGGGGCTGGATCATGCGCGCTGGCTAGGCGGATTGGGTGGCAAAAGAAAGGGCCACGGCATGCGCCGCAGCCCTTTGAAGGGGTGGGGCGAACGCCCCGCTAGGGAGAAAAGCGTGCCGAAGAGCACCAGCTCCATCTACGCCCGCGAAGTTAATCGCGCGCTAACACGCACCCGCCCAATC
>DASVUT010000520.1:0-3219 GCA_036386955.1 Sphingomonas sp.
GCTCCTGCTTGTTCATCCGGATACACTCCCAAACCCGCTCCGCGCGACTCCGTGTCGGAATCGCTTGCGTCGTGCGGCGCTTTTCTGGCGGCGAGGGTTAAGGTCTGTCAAACGCTAAACCGCCACGGAACGACGTTCCGCGGCGGCCTTGCATCCGAACGCTGTCGGGGGCGATCAGTGGTGCCGCTCGACTCCCACCGGCGGAACACCCGGCGGCGGCAGCGCGGCGAGTTCGTCGGCCTCGGTCCAGTCGATCGGCTCGAGCGGGGCAACCAGCGCGATCCGCAGCACCTCGTCGACATGCGACACGGGCACGATCTTCAACCCAGCTTTGATATTGGCCGGAATCTCCGCGAGATCCTTTTCGTTCTCCTGCGGGATCAGCACCGTCTCGATGCCGCCACGCAGCGCCGCCAGCAGCTTTTCCTTCAGCCCGCCGATCGGCAGCACGCGGCCGCGCAGCGTCACTTCGCCGGTCATCGCCACCTCGCGCCGCACCGCGACGCCGGTCAGCGTCGATACGATCGATGTGACGATGCCAACGCCCGCCGATGGACCATCCTTGGGGGTCGCACCCTCGGGCAGATGGATGTGGATGTCCTTGCGCTGGAACAGGCTGGGCTTGATGCCGTAGCTTGGCGCGCGCGCCTTGACGTAGGAAAAGGCGGTCTCGATCGACTCCTTCATCACGTCGCCCAGCGTCCCCGTCAGCTTGGCGGCACCCTTGCCCCCCACCGTCACCGATTCGATCGTCAGCAGCTCGCCGCCGACCTCGGTCCAGGCGAGCCCGGTGACCGCGCCGATCTGATGCTCGGTTTCCGACAGGCCATGACGGTATTTCTGCACGCCGGAATAGTCGCCCAGATTGTCGGGCGTGATCGTCACATGGCTGGTCTTGCCCTCCAGGATCTGGCGCAGCACCTTGCGGCATAGCCGTGCGATCTCGCGCTCCAGCGTCCGCACCCCGGCTTCCCGCGTGTAACGCTGGATCAGCGCGCGCAAGCCATCCTGCGTCAGCGTGAACTCGGATGGCTTGAGCCCATGCGCGTCGATCTGCTTTTGCACCAGGTGGCGCTCGGCGATCTCGACCTTCTCGTCCTCGGTATAGCCCTCCAATCGGATGATCTCCATCCGGTCGAGCAAGGGCTGCGGCAGGTTCAGCGTGTTGGCCGTGCACACGAACATCACGTCCGACAGATCGATGTCGATCTCCAGATAATGGTCGTTGAACTTGCCATTCTGTTCGGGGTCCAGGACCTCGAGCAGCGCCGACGCCGGATCGCCGCGGAAATCCTGGCCGAGCTTGTCGATCTCGTCGAGCAGGAACAGCGGGTTGCTCGTGCCCGCCTTCTTCAGATTGGTGACAATCTTGCCCGGCAGAGACCCGATATAGGTGCGCCGGTGCCCGCGAATCTCCGCCTCGTCGCGCACGCCGCCCAGCGACTGGCGGATAAACTCGCGCCCGCACGCCTTGGCGATCGACTGACCCAATGACGTCTTGCCAACGCCGGGAGGGCCGACCAGACAAAGGATAGGACCCTTCAACTTGTTGGTTCGCGCCTGCACGCCCAGATACTCGACGATCCGGTTCTTGACCTTCTCCAGCGCGTAATGATCCTCGTCCAGGATCGCTTGCGCGGCACCGATGTCCTTCTTGATCTTGGACTTTTTGCCCCAGGGCAGGCCCAGCAGCACGTCCAGATAGTTGCGCACCACCGTCGCCTCGGCGCTCATCGGGGCCATGGTGCGCAGCTTCTTCAGCTCGGCCGTCGCCTTGCTGCGCGCTTCCTTGCTGAGCTTGAGCGTCGCGATCTTCTGCGTGAGCTCGGCGACCTCGTCGCCGTCATTCTCTTCATCGGCATTGCCCAGCTCGCGCTGGATCGCCTTCAACTGCTCGTTGAGGTAATATTCGCGCTGCGTCTTCTCCATCTGGCGCTTGACGCGGCTCTTGATCTTCTTTTCGACCTGCAGGACGCCCAGCTCGCCTTCCATCAGCGCGAACGCAGCCTCCAGCCGCTTGACCGGGCTCGTCTCGACCAGCAGCGCCTGCTTCTCGGCGACCTTGACGGCGACATTCGCCATCAGCGCGTCCGACAGCTTGGCCGCGTCGTCGATCTCGCCCAGCTGCACCGCGGTTTCGGCCGACAGCTTGCGGTTGAGCTTGGCGTAGTTCTCGAACTGCGACACGACGGAGCGCATCAGCGCCTTGACCTCGGGTCCTTCGACCTCCTCGTCCGCCACGGCTTCGACCTCGGCGATCAGATAATCGCCATCCTCGGCCAGCGTCGCGATCGACGCGCGCGCACGGCCTTCGACCAGCACGCGCACCGTGCCGTCGGGAAGCTTGAGCAACTGCAACACCGTCGCGGTCACGCCGACCTCGTACAGGTCGGCGCGCGCGGGATCGTCCTCCGCCGGGTCGAGCTGCGCGACCAGGAAGATGTCCTTGTCGGCGGCCATCGCCGCCTCCAGCGCCGCAACCGACTTGTCGCGCCCCACGAACAACGGGACGATCATGTGCGGGAAGACGACGATATCACGCAGCGGCAGAACGGGAAGCGACAGCGATCCAGAAATCACAGGGGTAGGTTCGGTCATGGAAACTCCGGTGGGGCCCCAAGGAACGCGCCCCGCTATCGACTATATGGGGACAGGCGGGCGCGCATCAATCGGCTCCGTGCGCCCTCTTGCCAAGGCTCCCGCCACCGACGACACAGCGCCGCATCCGCCGGAGGATCGCACCCCCATGAAGCTTGCCCTGCCCGTCGCCCTCCTCCTGTCCACCACCGCCATCGCGGGGCCGGTCGCCGACCGGGGCAAGCCGCCCATCACGCCGCAGACCAGTGCTTCAGGCGGCCCAATCGACCCGGCGCAGAAGAAGCTGCGCCTGGACCGTGCCGACCTGGCGTTCGAGGTTGATCCCGACCGCGAGGTGATGAACGGCGTCGCGACGCTATACCTGACCGCGCTGGAGCGCACCGATCGCGTGGTGCTCGATCTCGACACCAATTTTACGGTCACCGCGGTCAGCGTCGATGGCGCCGACCTGACGAGCGCCTGGAGCAACCCGCACGGCCGCGCGACGATCCGCCTGCCCAAGCGGGTGGCGGCGAACACGGCCATGGCGGTCAAGATCAACTATGGTGGCCGCCCGCACGTCGCCAATCGCGCGCCCTGGGATGGCGGCTTCACCTGGTCCAAGACGCCGACCGGTCAGAC
>DASVUT010000521.1:0-2001 GCA_036386955.1 Sphingomonas sp.
GTGACGTCGGTGCGGTCGACCGCGAGCGTCAGGCCGCCATGTTCCAGCTTGGCGACATCGAGCAGATCGTCGACCAGCGCGCGCATCGCTTCGCCCGCGCCGTGGACGACCTCGATCTTCTCGCGCACGCCCGGGTCCACCCGCCGGTCGGCGAGCAGCACCTGGGTCATGCCCAGGATGCCGTTCAGCGGCGTGCGGATTTCGTGGCTGGTGGTGGCGAGGAATTCGGATTTCGCCTTCAGCGCCGATTCGAGCTGTTCGTTGGTCCCCGCCAGTTCGGTGTTGGCGGCGCGGACGCGGTCGCGGCTGCGGCGGATCGAGACGAACGCCGCGGCCAGCAGCGCCATGATGATCCCGCCCGCCGCCAGCAGGCCGATGAACAAATTGGTGCGATAGCGTGACCGTTGCCGTTCGATCTGGATGTCGCGCTGAAGCTGCCCCTGTTTGAGCTGCGAGATGCGCAAATTCTGGTTGGTGAAGTCGAACTGCGCGGCCATCAACTGCGCGCTGTTGGTGGCGATCAGCGATTGTGCTTCCTTGTCGAGCCGCTGGAAGGCGCGGAGATGCGCGAACGCATCGTCCTTTCGTCCGACCGCCTCGAACACGCTGGCGGCGAGCTCGTGCATCTCGCGGTAAGCCATTTCGGTGCGGGCGATGTCCTGCCCAGCGAAACCCCGGTCGAGCCAGCGGGCGGCGTCCTGTTCACCACCACGCCGATACGCGATCTGCGCGGCGGCACCGTAGAGGAAGGGTCGCCATTCGGCGAGATCGGGACCGTTCGAGAGAGCAAGGCCACGGCGCAGGCTGACCGCAGCGGCATCGAGCTTGCCGGCCTTTGCCTGAGCCCCGGCGAGATTGCCGAGGATCTGGGCCTCCAGCATGTCACTGTCCAGGGTCTGGGCGGCCTTTAGCGCCTTGCGGAATTCGGGTTCGGCTTCGGCATGGCGCTTCATCGCGCTCAGCACTTCGCCGCGTGCGTTATGGAGCGCCAGCTGAAGGTTCGCATCCTCCGGCGGCATCAGCTCTTGCGCCTGATGAAAATATTGCAGCATGCGCGGGTAGTCGCCCGCGTCCCAATAGACTTGCCCGATATCGAGCAGCGCGATCGACCGCGATCGCCGCTCGCCCGCCGCCGTGAAGATGCGGTACGCCGCCTGATAGCGTCGCAGCGCCTGCTGCACGTCGCCCCTTTCGGCGGCAAGGGCGCCCAAGGTCCGTTCGATGTCGCCCGCAAGCTTCGTCGCGGCTCCGGTGCCCGCGATCAGCCGCTCTGCGGCCTGCGCCGGGATCGCGGCTTCGGCCCCGCGATTGAGGTTGATGAGGGCGGCGGCTTCAAGATATTTGGCCGTCGCGCCTTTCACCGCCGCGCTCTGGCCCGGTGCCAGCGCGGCCAGATCGGCCGCCTCGCGTGCCAGCGTCAACGCGCGACGCGGATCGGCCATCAGCGCCGCTTCGGTCGCCGCGATCTTGGCGTCCAGCGCAGGCGTCGCGGCCCATGCCGGCATGTTTGGTGCCAGCAGCAGGGCCGCGAGCAGGATGAGCCGAGGGGGAGCAGCGTGCATGGCAGCCGGTGCTAGCGCAAACTGCTTAACCGCCCGCAAACGGCGGGAAGCTTCGCGCCGAGATTACAATCGCCCGAAAGCCCTCTCCCATTCTTCATGGGAGAGGGTTGGGTGAGGGTCTTCTTTCTTCTTTCGCGTCCGCACGAGCGGGCAGAGGAAGGAAGAAGGCCCTCACCCAACCCTCTCCCGCGAAGAGCGGGAGAGGGCTTAGAAGAGAAGATTGGAGAAGGAAACGCGCGGGGCGTCAGAACACGAGGCTGGCGCGGCCCCCTGCCATCAACTGCGGAACGTTGGCGTCGGTGCGGCGGAACTCGCCGCGGCCGAACAGGCTGATCTCGCCGCGCCCGCCCATCAGCATCGTCCCGTAGCTCGCCTCGCCGATCAGGCGGCGCGGCTGCGACCCGGTGATGTCGAAGGTCTGCGTCACCGGACCCTTTTC
>DASVUT010000522.1:0-6488 GCA_036386955.1 Sphingomonas sp.
GATCCCAATACCGTTGGACTGAGGCTTCGCGCTCGCGCCT
This sequence comes from Sphingomonas sp., assembly GCA_036386955.1. Taxonomy (GTDB): domain Bacteria; phylum Pseudomonadota; class Alphaproteobacteria; order Sphingomonadales; family Sphingomonadaceae; genus Sphingomonas. Next base: position 41 of record DASVUT010000522.1, read on the forward strand.
TCGACTTCGCTCAGGGCGAACGGAGGTGAGCCCACCCCCCCGTTCGTGCTGAGCGCAGTCGAAGCACCCCGCCCACCTCTCACGCCAGAATCGGCATCCACATCGGCTGCCCCATGACGCTTTGCGAGCCGCGCAGTCGCTCCAGCGCCTGCGCCACGCAGCGCTCGGGCCCCTCATGCGTGACGATCGTCACGACCACGCCCGACGTCCCGCTCGTGCCGCGCTGGATCAGGCTTTCGATCGACACCCCCGCGTCGCGCATCGCCGCCGCGATCTCGGCGAGAACGCCCACCCGGTCCTCGACGGTGAAGCGCAGATAGGCCCGCCCGCGCCGCGCGCCCGCATCGGCGCGCTCGCCCGTGGTCAGCGCGGTGGCGGGCATCCCGAACGCCGGTCCCCATTCGCCCCGTGCGATATCGATCAGGTCGGCGACCACCGCACTGGCGGTCGGTCCCGCCCCCGCGCCCGGCCCCTGGAAGAACAACCGCCCGACGAAATCGCCCTCCGCGACGACCGCGTTGGTCGATCCGGTCACATGCGCCAGCGGATGCGCAATGGGCACCAGATGTGGGTGGACCCGCTGGAACAGGCCGCCGCCATCCGCTTCGGCCCCAGCCTCGGCCATCCCCACCAGCCGCACGCGATACCCCAGTGCTGCCGCTTCCGCGATGTCGGCGGCGATGACCTGCGCGATCCCCTGCGCCCCGACATCGCCAAAGGCAGGGACCGTCCCGAACGCCACGCTCGCCAAGATCGCCAGCTTGTGCGCGGCATCGATGCCGTCGATGTCGAAGCTTGGATCGGCCTCGGCATAGCCCAGCGCCTGCGCCTCCTTCAGAACGGCGGCGAAGTCGCTGCCCTCGGCCTCCATCTTGCTCAGGATGAAATTGCAAGTGCCGTTCAGTATGCCATAAACGCGCGACACCTGGTTCGCCGCCGCCCCTTCGCGCAGGCCCTTGATGACCGGAACGCCGCCCGCGACGGCCGCTTCGAACTTCAACGGCACGCCGGCACCTTCGGCCGCGCGCGCCAGCTCCAGCCCGTGGTGCGCGATCATCGCCTTGTTCGCGGTCACCAGCCCCTTGCCCGCCGCGAAGGTCGCACGCGCCAGCGTCAGCGCAGGCCCGTCCGATCCGCCGACCAACTCCACCACCACGTCGACATCGCTACGGGCCGCGAGCGCCTGCGCATCGTCGACCCAGTCGAACCGCGCGACATCCACCCCCCGGTCGCGCGTCCTGTCGCGCGCCGACACCGCCACGACCTCGATCGCCCGCCCGGCCCGACGCTCGATCAGCGCGGCATTGGCGTCGAGCAACCGCACGACCCCCGCGCCCACCGTCCCCAGCCCCGCCAGCGCCACGCGCAGCCTGTCCGCCATCCCCGCCACTCCCTCTGCGTCCAGTCGGGGGTACCGGGAAGGCCCGCCACGTCAACTGGGCGCTGGTCTCCCGCGCCCAAGCTGCTACACGCGTATCCGCAGGCCGCGGAGGGGCAACGGGTGCTCGCGATAACGCCAGACCAGCTCGCGGCCATGAACCGCGAACACATGATGGACCGCCTGTACGCGTTCCTCCGCGAACATTCGCCTGATCCCGGCATGCAGACCCTGCTCGCGTCCGCCGCCGATTGCCGCGCCTTCTGGATCACGCATTATCCGACGGTGACGGCGGGCGACCGGGACGAACATGGCGTGGCGGTTCGGCTGTCCTATCTGCTGGCCGCACGCGCGCATGGTCTGGAGCCACAGCTCGCTCTTGCCGACCATCCCGATGCGGAGATCGCGATGAAGAGCCGGATGGAAGACCGTGGCGTGCTCGCCTTTTCGGCCTTTGACGACTGATGGGTGGGTTCAGCCGCTCCTCGCCGCCATCGTCGGTCTCGTCTTGCGCCAACCCGTGCATCGACGCCAAGGCGAGGGATCAAGTGCTGAGGCAGCGCGCGCGCGAAACCGTACCGCGTACATTGGCCAGACGGCAAACGGGCAGTATGTGCGACAACGCCGCACGGCAGGTACCCGCGGTCGCCGCTCGCCTGGAACGCTATGAGGAGGCGCTCCCCTATGCCCGCGCGGCGCGCGACATGAACGAGCGCGGCGACCAGCGGCGGCCAGGCGACCCGGACAAGCCGTTGAACCAGCATTGCATCACCCGGCTGCCCTCGGACGCGGCCGGGCTGAACCGGGCGCTGGGCATCGACCCGCGCAGCCGCGATGCGATTACCGAGCGAGACCTGCGCAACGATAGGATCGGTCACCGCGCGGCGCTCTACCGCGATGATACCAGCGGCCAGATCATCCTGGTCGCGCGCGACACGCAGCCCAACACGCTGGTCGACTGGAAGACCAATATCGACAACGGTCAGGGCCGCGACACCGCGCAGTACCAGGCGATGCGAACCCTCAGCGGCAAGCTCGTCACGAACGACGTGAACTTCAACGTTGCCGGCTATTCCAAGGGCGGCGGCCTGGCGCAGGAAGCGGGGCTGGTCTCCCCTAGAAGCCAGGTGTTCGTGTTCAACTCGGCCGGGCTGCACGAGGCATCGCTCGCGCGCACTGGGACCAGCGATTTCGCCTCGCTGACCTCGCGCACGCACGCGTTCAGCGCCGAGGGCGACTTCCTGACCTACATGAACAACACGACCAGTCCCGCTCAGCAGGTCACCAACGCCCGCTTCCTGCGCAATCAGATCGCGGGTGGAGCGGGCTCGCCGTTCCGCAGCGGCTACGCTCCGTCAGCCGGGATCATCGGGCCGATGCAGCTCGATCATCTCAGCCCGGCCGACTTGGCCAAGGACAGCCCTGCCTATCAGCGCGCTCGCGGCGCGCTGCTGGGCGACCTCGACGACATGATCGCGCGGCGCGCGGTTGGTTTCCCGCCGGTGCGTGCCGCCTCGCAACAAACCATTCCCAACTCGATGAGCGCCGCCGGTCGCCTGTTCGGGGCCGGCAATGGCAACCCCAACCTTGGTAAGCTGGCGCAGCATCAGATGAGCAATGTCGTCGGCACCGCTGGCCGACCCGGCTCGATGGAGAACCAGATGGCCGCCGACCGCGCATTCCTGACCCGGTTTCAGAACCAGTGCGGTTAAGCAGATTCTGGACAGCCGTGGTCGCGACCGCCGTCGCCGCCTGCTCGCCCCCCAATACCAGGAGCCAATCGATGCAGTTCACCGGACCCGACGCGGCGCTGGAACGCGCAATCGAGGCGGACGACCCCGCCGCGGTCGACGCGGCGATCGCCGGCGGCGCCAAGGCCAACGCGCGCGGGGCGCATGGCGTGACACCGCTGGCCTATGCGGTCGGCACCGGCCGCAAGCGCGCGGCGCAGGCGCTGGTAAGGCACAAAGCCGATCCCAATCTGAAGGACGAGGAGGGCGACAACGCCGTGACCTTGGCCGTCACCGCCTATGCTCGCGATCCTGCGCTGCTCGACCTTGTGCTCGACGCGGGTGGCGACCCCAACACCCGCAATTCCGACGGTTCGCCGGTGATCGTCCGTTTCCTCAATGACCGCAACCTCGACGCCATCACATATTTTCATCGCCGTGGTGCCAGCATCGATGTGGAGGATGACGGCAAAACTCTGGTAGGTCGCTACGGCACCTCTACCGACTGGGACGTGGTCTGGCACCTGATTCAGCTCGGCGCGCGGCTCGACACGCCGGAGGTGCGCGAGGATATGGTGTCCGCCTTCAAGAACCACGGCTTTCCGTCTCCCGACAGCCCTATTTACCCGTACAAGGTGAAGGTGTGGCAGCGCCTGAAACAGCTGGGTCTGAACCCGACCCCGCCGATGGGGATGTGATCGTCAGACGATCTTGATCGCCTCGCTGATGACTGCGGTCATTGGCTGCTTGCCCGGAACGCCGTCCAAAGCCCTTTCTGCCTGTCCTACGATCCGCCACCATGCCAGGCTAGCGCATGACCTGCTCCGATCCGTGCGCCTCCGCCTGCCGGCCCCGCTGAAGCTCAATCACGGCGGCCGATGAAGAACACGCGTTCAGACGAATACTTTGTATACTTGATGCCCAATCCGGGGGACCAATGACCGATACCGCACGAACGGACGCGACGTCCGGCATGACCGAACTGACGCTGCGCGGCATCGCGCTCGGCGGCCTCATCACCCTGCTGTTCACCGCCGCCAACGTATATCTGGGACTGAAGGTCGGCCTGACCTTCGCCACCTCGATCCCCGCCGCGGTGATCTCGATGGCAATCCTGCGCTACCTGCCCGGTGCCACGATCCTGGAGAACAACATCGTCCAGACCGTCGCCTCGGCGGCGGGCACGCTGGCGGCGATCATCTTCGTCCTGCCAGGGCTCGTCATGATCGGCTGGTGGAGCGGCTTTCCTTATGTCCTGACCGCCGGGATCACGATGACCGGCGGCATCCTGGGCGTCATGTTCTCGGTCCCCTTGCGCCGTGCGCTCGTGGTCGATTCGGTCCTGCCCTATCCCGAAGGTCGCGCCGCCGCCGAGGTTCTCAAGGTCGGTGCCGGCAGCCGCGAAGGCGCCGCCGAAAGCGCGGCGGGCTTGCGCGTCATCACGATCAGCGCGCTCGTCGCCGCCGGTTTCGCGGTCGTCACCAAGACGCGGCTGCTCGCCGAAGAGGCGGGCCACGCGTTTCGCGTCGGCTCGGGCGCGTCCACGGTGTCGGCGGGGCTCTCCTTCGCGCTGATCGGCGTCGGCCATCTGGTCGGCCTGTCGGTCGGACTGGCGATGCTGGCCGGGATCGCCATCGGTTTCGGCATCGCCCTGCCGATCCTGACCGCCGCCGCCCCCGCCACCGGCGACGTCGCCGCCTGGGTCGGCGGCGTGTTCCGCAGCGACGTACGTTTCCTGGGGGCCGGCGTGATCGGCGTCGCGGCGGTCTGGACGCTCGTGCGCATCGCCGGGCCCGTGATCGGCGGCGTCCGCTCGTCGATCAGCGCCAGCCGCGCGCGTGGCCGTGACGAGGTGGTGCCGCTCGAGGAACGCGACCTGTCCTTCCCGCTCATCGTCGGCGTCTCGCTGCTCGTCCTCATCCCCATCGCCTGGCTGCTCTGGTCGACCATCGCGGGCGGACCCCTCGCCGAATCCGCAGTGCCGCTCATCGCGGGCGCGCTGCTGTTCGTGCTGGTCGCCGGGCTCGTGATCGCCGCGGTGTGCGGGTACATGGCCGGGCTGATCGGCGCGTCCAATTCGCCCGTGTCGGGCATCGGCATCCTGTCGGTGCTGGCCGCCGGGCTGATGCTGGTCGGGCTGTTCGGCCGGGATCAGCCGCCCGCGACCATCGAGGCGCTGGTCGCCTATGCGCTGATCGTGACCGGCATCGTGTTCGGCGTCGCGACCATCTCCAACGACAATCTTCAGGATCTCAAGACCGGCCAGCTCGTCGGCGCGACCCCGTGGAAACAGCAGGTGGCGCTCGTCATCGGCGTCATCTTCGGCAGCCTCGTCGTGCCGCCGGTGCTCCAGCTCATGTACACCTCGTTCGGGTTCGCCGGCATGCCGGGTGCCGGCCCCAACGCGCTCGCCGCGCCCCAGGCCGCGTTAATCTCGGCGCTGGCCAAGGGCGTTCTCGGCGGCGATCTCAACTGGACCATGATCGGCTATGGTGCCGCGATCGGCGTCGGCGTCGTGCTGGTCGACGAGCTGCTCGGCCGCGCGGGCAAGCTGCGCCTGCCGCCGCTGGGCGTCGGGCTCGGCATCTATCTCCCCATGTCGGTGACGCTCCCCGTCGTGATCGGCGCGGTCATTGGCACGATCTATGAAGGCTGGGCCCGGCGTCAGCGCGATCCCGACTATGCGCACCGCATGGGCGTGCTGACCGCCACCGGCATGATCGTGGGCGACAGCCTGTGGGGCGTCACCTTCGCCGGCATCGTCTATTTCGCCGCGACCGACACCCCGCTGGCGCTCGCGGGCGACGAGTGGGAACATTGGGCGCTGCTGCTCGGCACCTTCGTCTTCGCCGCCCTCACCGCTGCGCTTTACCGCAACACCCGCCGTACGATCATCCGGACGTGATCAAGCTACCCCAACCCCCGTTCGTGCTGAGCGAAGTCGAAGCACATGGACCTGCCCTTCGACGCCGTTCAGGGCGAACCGAAGCTCCCCATCACCGCATCGCCGCCAGCAACTCCGCGATCGACACGAACGCGAACCCGATCGAACTGTCGGCGATCCCGTAAGGCAGGAACAGCGTGTCGCCGTGCCGCATCGCCCCGCACGAATAGACGACGTTGGGGACATAACCCTCCCGGTCCTGGTCCTTGGCGGCCAGGATCGGCTGGCGAGTCCGCCCGATCACCTTGGACGGATCGTCGCGGTCGAGCAGCGCCGCACCGATCGAATATTTGCGCATCGCGCCGACGCCATGGGTCAGCAGCAGCCACCCCTCGTCCAGCTCGATCGGCGGCCCGCAATTGCCGATCTGCACAAGTTCCCAGCCGAATTTGGGCA
>DASVUT010000523.1:0-3606 GCA_036386955.1 Sphingomonas sp.
AGCTACAATCAGAACAAAAAGATTCTCGAGACCCGAGCGACCAACAATCTCTTCAATACACTCACGATCCCCGGTGTGGGAGGCTATGCGACAGCTACATTGGCGCAGCGCAACGCGTACATCACCAGCTTCTTGAAGCCGTTAAATACCCGCGACTTCGTTCCGGGTGCTCCGACATCCTTGCCGCAAGCTTTCTTGGCTTTTACGCCGGAATTTGCCAATGATACACTCAATGCCGTGGACACAAACCGCGCAGCGTCGTTCAACCTCGGCAGCACCTACACCGCGACGGAAACGATCAAGGGTGCTTTCATTCAGTCCGACTTTCAGTTCGATGTCCTTGGTCGCCGCGTGCGGCTCAATGCCGGCGTCCGCATGGTCGACACCGACACCGACATCGACAACAACAAGCTTGCGGCGGGAGGCACGTTCACTCCGGATAGCTCACAGTCGTCCTACACCGAGTTTCTGCCGTCGGCCACCATCGCGGTCGATTTGACCGATAAGCTGGTTGCGCGTGGTGCGATCGGCAGAACCTTCACGCGCGCGGCAATTCAGTCGATTGCAGCCAGCATATCGCTGCCGGCGGGAGGCGCGGGTAATCTCCTGCTAAGCGCGGGCAACCCCGATCTCAAACCCGAGTTTGCGACCAGTCTCGACGGTAGCTTGGAATGGTATTTCGCGACCGGCGGGATCTTGAGTTTCGCGTATTACAAGAAGACAATTACTGGACGCGCCAGTACCGTAACTGAGACGATCCCGTTCAACGCCTTGGGTATCCCAGGTTCGATCTTCACTGCCAATATTCAGGCTCAGGTTGCTGCCGATCCCACGACGGCGGTGGAAATACGGACGCCGGTGAATCTCGATCGGTACACGCTTAACGGCTTGGAAGTGGCGTACCAGCAGCAATTTAAGTTCCTGCCCGCTCCGTTCGATGGCTTTGGCGCGTTGGCAAGCTTCACCCGCGTTAACACACAAGGCTTGCGGCGACTCTACCCCGGCCGTCAGAACACCCTACCTCCACGACCACCCGCAGGAGGGCCGCTCTCGCTCGACGACACCTTGCCGTCGCGCAACACGCTGTTGCCGAATGTATTCGTCGACTTGAACGACGTGCCCGATACAACGTATCAGCTCGGCGCGTATTACGAGAAAGCCGGGTTCGCGACGCGCGTCACCTATAACCGCAAGAGCGAGGTGGCGACCATCAATCAGGGCAGTCTTCAGGACATCGGGTTTCAGCGGGTGGCCAACGCGCGCGGCTATCTCGACGCAGTGATCTCGTACCGGTTCACCAAGGCCTTCGAAGTGCGCATCGACGCGACCAACATCACCAACACCAAGACGTTCGATTTCTTCCGCAACGTCAACGGTCTCTATGGTGACGAGCAATCGCGCGTCACGGGAGCCAACCAGAACGGCCGCGTGATCACGGCTGGCATTCGCGGCTCCTTCTAAGTCCCAACACAGTCCCCAAACCTGGGGCGGGCGTTCCGGCGTCCGCCCTTTTTCTGTCAGGCGAGGGGCAGGTTTACCCTGTCGCCCCCAGTCGCAAATCGTGACGTGCTGGGCTCTACCGTCCCCTCACGCCCGTCGGCGAACGTCACGGGGCTTGCCGAACGGCTCGCAAGGAAGGGGGGAGGTTTCGTGCGTCGCGCACCGCCGTGCGCGGATACTTCTTGCACTGCGCGTCTAACAGATTAGTCTGACACATTATGCCCGTGCAGGCGAGCTTGGCCGCCCAGAAACGACATGGCGCCTGGGAGAAACCGATGATCGATCGCCGGATGTTGCTTGAAGGCGGCGTTGCGCTGGGTGGGACGCTGGCTTTGCCTGCGGTCGGCGCAATGGCGTCACCTGCTCGCGGCAAGCTGGCCTTCCCGCGCGGCTTCCGCTGGGGCACCGCGACGGCGGCGTACCAGATCGAGGGCGCAGTCGATGTCGATGGGCGCGGACCGTCGATCTGGGACACCTTCTCGCATACCCCTGGTAAGACCAAGAACGGCGACACCGGCGATGTCGCGTGCGACAGCTATCGTCGCTGGCGCGAGGATGTCGCGCTGATCAAGGCGATGGGGCTGAAGAGCTACCGTTTTTCGGTCGCCTGGCCGCGCATCCAGGCCGACGGCACCGGGCCGGCTAACCAGCGCGGGCTCGATCACTATTCGCGGCTGGTCGATGCGTTGCTCGCCGCCGGCATCCGGCCGCTGCCGACGTTGTACCATTGGGACTTGCCACAGGCGCTGGAGGACCGTGGCGGGTGGCCCAACCGCGACACGGCGCATCGGTTCACCGATTATGCCGCGATCATGGCTCGTGCGCTCGGCGACCGGGTTCCCGACTGGTGCGTCTTCAACGAGCCCAAAACCTTCACCGGGCTCGGCTACGAAGCCGGTGCGCATGCGCCTGGCCGCCGCGACGAGGCGGCGTTCCTACGGTCGACGCACGTGGTGAACCTCGCCTACGGCCTGGCGTACCGCGCGATGAAGGCGGTGCGCGGCGACCTGAAGATCGGCAACGCGCTCGACGTGTCGGCCGGCTATGCCGCCACCGACAATGAGGCCGACCGAGCGGCGGTCGCGCGGTGGGACAAGTTCAACAATCTGTGGTTCCTCGAACCCGCGCTGACCGGGCGCTATCCCACGGGCGTCCTGCCCGAAGATCGACTCGTGTCGCTGCTGGACCTACGCGAAGGCGACGCCGCGCTGCTCAAGGCGGCGCCCGATTGGGTCGGCATCAACTTCTACAGCCCGTCGCGGATTTCGGCCGTGGCACCGACCGGCAGACTGGTCGGCGACGGCATCAAGGCCGAGTGGGCGGTCGCCCCCTCCCCCAGCCTGAAGACCGATATCGGTTGGGACGTGTACCCGCCCGCGTTTCAGGCGGTGCTCCAGCGCGTGGCGCAGGTGACGCGCGAGATCCCGATCGAGATTACCGAGAACGGTGCATCGTACAACATCGCGCCCGGGCCAGATGGACGCATCCAGGACGCGCAGCGCATCGCCTATCTGGACGGACATCTGCGCGCCGTCCACGCCGCCATCGCCGCCGGCGTGCCGATCCGTGGCTATCATCAGTGGAGCCTGCTGGACAATTTCGAATGGGCGGAAGGCTATACGCAGCGCTTTGGCATAGTGTGGACCGATTATGCCGATGCGCAAAAGCGCACTCCCAAGGCATCGGCCGGATGGTATGCGGCGATCGCCCGCGCCAATGCGCTGCCTGCGCTTAAGTTGTGATCGGGTCTTACAACTTATGCGTGCGCTGCTATGGTTCTGGCAGGAGAGAAAATGATGATGCTCGATCGACGGCACCGCGTCCTGCTCGCGGCCGCACTGACGCTCGCCGTACCGGGTGCGGCGCAGCGAACCGCGGTTGTCGATCCGCTGGCACCGACCGGCGCTTGGAGCGCCAACATGCGCGGCAATGCCGCCACGCCGCCCATGGGGTGGAGCAGCTGGAACGCGTTCGGCACCGACATCGATGAAGACAAGGTGCTGGGCACCGCCCGCGCGCTCGTGTCGACGGGATTGGCCGGGCTCGGCTATCGCTACGTCAACATCGACGATGGCTGGTGGGCGAAGCGGCGACTGTCCGACGGTC
>DASVUT010000524.1:0-4570 GCA_036386955.1 Sphingomonas sp.
ATGGCGGGCAGCGTCGCCAGCGAAGACTGCGTGGAGATCGCGAACGCCTGCGCCGGCAACGCCGCCCGCGCGAAGCGGGCGATCGGCACCCGGCTCGCGACCGCCGCCAGCGCATAGGCGATGACGACCACCACCAGACCCACCACCGAAATGACCGCGATGTAATGCACCAGCGCGCCGAACGCCGCCGTGCCCGCGCGCGCGCCGACCACGAAGGCCAGCGCGAACACCCCGATCGGCGCCAGCCACAACACCCATCCGACGACCACGAGCATGGTGTCCCGAATCGCCGCGAAGAAGTCGGTCAACCGGTCGCGCGCGCCCGCCTCGATCCGCGTCAGTGCAAAGGCGAAGATCAGCGTGAAGACGATCAGCGACAACAGCGCGCCGTTCGCCGCCGCGCCGACCACGTTGGTCGGCACGATCGCGGCGAGCAGTTCGGCCAGCGGCGGCGGCGTTTCGACCGGTGCCACGCCGACCAGCGCGGCGCGCAGCGACTGCGCCGCCTCGACCGGGATCGGCACCGCCGCCAGCAGCAGCGGGGTCACCAACGTCGCCACCGTGGCCGTGATCGTCAGCACGATGATGACCAGCACGATCGTCCGCGCCGCCAGCCTGCCCGCGCTCGCCGCCTCCGCCGTCGATGCGACCCCGGTGATCAGCAGCGACAGGACCAGTGGAATGACCGTCATCTGCAACGCGTTGAGCCATGCGGTGCCGACCGGCTGCGCGATCAGCACGCCCCAATCGGCGGCCGTCACGCTTCCTTGCGCGAGGAGAACGCCGCCAAGGAGCCCCGCGACGAGCGCGAGCAGGATACGGGTGGGTTGCGACATGCTCGCCCTTCGATGGAGGCCGCGCTATGGCGGCCGGTGTTTGCTCCCCCTAGACCGACCGGAACCGCGCGCGATGGCAAGAAAATATTTCGGCACCGATGGTATCCGCGGCGCGACCAATGCCGGTGCGATGACGGCGGCGATGGCGATGAAGGTCGGCATGGCCGCCGGCGCCTATTTCCTGCGCGGCGATCACAAGCACCGGGTGGTGATCGGCAAGGATACGCGGCTGTCGGGCTATATGCTCGAATCCGCGCTGGTCGCGGGGTTCACCAGCGTCGGCATGGACGTGGTGCTGGTCGGCCCGATGCCGACGCCCGCGGTTGCGATGCTCACCCAGTCGATGCGCGCCGATATCGGCGTGATGATCTCGGCCAGCCACAACCTGTTCGCCGATAACGGGCTCAAGCTGTTCGGCCCCGACGGATACAAGCTGTCCGACGAGGCCGAAGAGGCCATCGAGGCGCTGATCGACGGCGACGTGCCGCTCGCACCGTCGGGCCAGATCGGCCGCGCTCGCCGGGTGGATGATGCCGCGGGTCGTTACATCCACTTCGCCAAGTCCACCTTCCCTGAAAACCTGCGGCTCGACGGGATGCGCGTGGTGATCGATTGCGCCAATGGGGCCGCGTACCGCGTCGCGCCGTCGGCCTTGTGGGAACTGGGCGCGGATGTCGTCGCGATCGGCGTCACACCCAACGGGACCACCATCAACGACCGTGTCGGCTCCACCTCGCCGCAGACGCTGGCGGAAACCGTGGTCGCGTCGGGTGCCGCGATCGGCATCGCGCTGGACGGCGATGCCGACCGGCTGATCGTGGTCGACGAACGCGGCCACATCGTCGACGGCGATCAGCTTATGGCGACGATCGCCACCGGCTACGCGCGGGCGGGCAAGCTCAAGGGCGGTGGGCTGGTCGCGACGGTCATGTCGAACCTGGGGCTGGAGAGGCACCTGGCGGCGCAGGGGCTGGGGCTGGTGCGCACCGGCGTCGGCGATCGTCAGGTGCTGGAGGCGATGCGCGCGCGCGGATACAATGTCGGCGGCGAACAATCGGGGCACATCATCCTGTCCGATCACGCGACCACCGGCGACGGGCTGGTCGCCGCGCTCCAGGTCCTGGCGGAGGTCCGCCGCGCCGGTGCCCCCGCCAGCGAAGTCCTCCACCGTTTCGAACCGCTCCCGCAAACGCTCAAGAACGTCCGTTTCGGCGTCGGCAGCCGCCCGCTCGACAACGCCGGCGTGAAGGCTGCGATCACCCAGGCGGAGGCTGACCTCGACGGCCGCGGCCGCCTCCTCATCCGCGCCTCGGGCACCGAACCCGTGATCCGCGTCATGGCGGAGGGCGAAGACTCCGCGCACGTCGAGGCGGTCGTCGACCGGGTTTGCGAAGCGGTGCGCGCGGCGGCTTGAGGTGGGGAGAAGGGCTGGTCACGCGAAGGCGCGAAGGAGGTTCACGCGGAGACGCGGAGACGCGGAGACGCGGAGAAGAATGGGAAAGAATGCCTGCGGCGCTTGCCTCCGAGCCCGTCAGGGCTCCTTCAGCCGCCGTAGATCCGTGAGGCAAGACCTTCAAACCGCTTACAACCCCCTCCGCGTCTCCGCGTCTCCGCGCGAACCAAACTTCTTCGCGGCTTTGCGACTTCGCGTGAACAATCTCGCCATTCCGAACCGCATGAAAGCCGAGTAGGAACAACGACATGCTGACCATGCACCCCGATTGCCAGCGCTGCGGAGCGGACTTGCCCGCCGATGCGCCGGGCGCGTTCATCTGTTCGATGGAATGCACCTATTGCGCCGCCTGCGCCGAAGCGCTCGACGATCGCTGCCCCGGCTGCGGTGGCGAGCTGCTCGACCGCCCGACCCGCACCGGCCCCGCGCTGAAGCGGCATCCCGCCGCGACGCAGCGTCGCTTTGCCAGCTAGGGGCTGTCCTACCGCAACCGTTGCTGCCAGGCCTTGCCCCATGACTCCCGCCGCCGTCCAAAACCGCGCCGCCCGTTCCACCGCGACCCTCGCACGGAAGCGATTCCGCGCGCCACGTAGTGCGCACTTCCTGAACTTCGGGGCTCGCATATGACCATCGCGCGCGTCCTCATCATCGCCGGATCCGATTCGGGCGGCGGTGCCGGGATCCAGGCCGACATCAAGACCGTGACCATGTTCGGCGGCCATGCCATGACCGCGATCACCGCGATCACCGCCCAGAACACGCTCGGCGTCCAGGCGGTGCACCCGGTTCCGACCGACATCGTCGTCGCGCAGATGCGCGCGTGCATCGACGACCTCGGCGTCGACGCGGTGAAGATCGGCATGATCGGATCGGCGGCAACGGCGCACGCCGTGGCGGACCTACTCGCCTCCTTGTGCTCCCGCGAAGGCGGGAGCCCAGACTGGGCTCCCGCCTTCGCGGGAGCACAAGTTTCCATTCCCATCGTCTTCGACCCCGTCATGATCGCCACCAGCGGGTCGGTTCTCGCCGACGCAGACACGATCGCCGCCTTTGCCCGGCTCATGCGGCTCGCCACCGTCACCACGCCCAACCTCCCCGAACTCGCCGCGCTCGGGGGTGAGGACGCGGTGCGCGCCCATGGCTGCGCGCTTCTCGTCAAGGGTGGGCACGCCGACGCGGCAAGCGTGCAGGACCGCCTGATCGCCGACGACGGCGAGACGATCTGGACCCATCCGCGAATCGACACCGCGCATACGCACGGCACCGGCTGTACGCTGGCGAGCGGGATCGCCTGCGGCCTTGCCCAAGGGCTGAGCCTCGTCGAGGCGACGGGCCGCGCGATCGCCTATGTCCAGGCCGCCCTCGCCGCCGCACCCGGCATCGGCACCGGCCATGGTCCGATGGGTCACGCGCTCGGCCAGATACCATATGACCGATGCCGGGACTAAAGCACGAGCGCCTCTGCCTCGCCCCCGTCGCCGGGGTGGACGAGGCCGGTCGCGGCCCGCTCGCGGGGCCCGTGGTTGCCGCCGCGGTGATCCTTCCGCCCAAGGGCATCCCGCGCGGGCTCAACGACTCCAAGCAGTTGCGCGCCTCGGAGCGCGAGCGGCTCTGCCTGCGCCTCCACGCCTGCGCCCGTATCGGCATCGGCGTGGTCGAGGCCGATGAGATCGATCGGCTCAACATCCATTGGGCGACGATGAAGGCGATGACGCTCGCGGTCGAGGCATTGGGGGACGCGCCCGCGCACGTCCTGGTCGACGGCAACCGCCTGCCGCGCTGGAGCTTCGCCGCCACCGCGATCATCGGTGGCGATGGCCTAAGTCTTTCGATCGCGGCCGCTTCGATCGTCGCCAAGCACACGCGCGACACGCTGATGATCGCGCACGCCGAATCATACCCTGAATATCGGTGGCATTCGAACAAGGGCTATGGTTGTCGCCACCATCTGGCCGCGCTGCGCGAACACGGGCCCACGCCGCTGCACCGCCGCAGCTTCGCACCCGTTAGCCAAGCGCATCTGCCGCTTGACGAGTCTTTTGCGCCACACACCAGTCCTTGCGCGTAAATGCGTCTCGCCGCCCCAACATCTAGCGGGCAATCCCCCGCGTGCAGGCGATTAACGCGATCTTTACGCGAAACGTTAACCAATGCTCGCTTGACGGATTCCGGCGCGTCGGCACTCTGCGCGCTCGTTGGGGGGAACCATGGGCTTGATCGATGTTATCGCGCGACCGCGCGTAAAGGCTGCGCCGACACGTGAGCCGACCGCGCCCGCGGT
>DASVUT010000525.1:0-4723 GCA_036386955.1 Sphingomonas sp.
GGCAATCCAAGGCCATGCCGGGGGCATGGCCGACCCGACGCTGGGGACCGCCGGCTTTTTCCTTGCCTCATCGGGAAGGGCGACGCGCACATTCGCCCTTTCCCCTGTCCTACACGCCCCAGTCCGGCCCATGCCGGCTCCATGATCTTCGCTCGCACGACCCCCGCCACCCAGCCCCGCCGCATTCGAACATCGCAGGCCCGAATCACGCGACGACGTAGCGCGCACTTCCTGAACTTTGGAACGTCGGGTATGCTCAGCCCAGGAGACCCGCCAATGCCGATCGACGCCACGCAGCCCTATGATTCGAACAACATCTTCGCGCGCATCCTCCGCGACGAAATCCCGTCGAAGCGCGTCCATGAGGATGATTGGGCAATCGCCTTCCACGACGTGAACCCGCAGGCACCGACGCACATCCTGGTCATCCCGCGCGGCGCATACGTCTCGTGGGACGATTTCAGCGCCCGCGCCTCGGCAGAGGAGATCACCGGCTTCGTGCGCGCCGTGGGGCATGTCGCCCGCACGCTCGGACTGGTGGAGCCCGGCTACCGCCTGCTCGCCAACACCGGTCCGCATGGCGGTCAGGAGGTGCCGCATCTGCACGTCCACCTGTTCGGCGGCCGCGCACTCGGGCCGATGGTCTTGCGATAGGGATTGCACGGGCCCGATTTCGCTTTAGGCTGAACGGGTAAACCAAAAAACACCCTAGGGGGGTCTCCAGTACATGATATTCGGGCGCGTAAAGCCACTCGATGCCATTCTCGCAACAGCGCAGAAAAAGTCTTTGAACCGCACGCTGGGCTGGTTCCAGCTGACGCTGTTCGGGATCGGCTGCGTCATCGGCACGGGCATCTTCGTCCTGACATCGGCCGGCGCGCAAAAGGCGGGGCCGGGGCTGATGCTGGCGTTCGCCATCGCCGGCGGCATCTGCATCGTGGCCGCACTCTGCTATGCCGAGATCGCGGCGATGATCCCCGTGTCGGGGTCGGCCTATACCTATACCTATGCGTCGATGGGTGAATTGCTCGCCTGGACGGTCGGCTGGGCCCTGGTGCTCGAATATGCCGTCGCGGCCAGCGCGGTCTGCGTCGGCTGGTCCGGCTATTTCACCGGCACGATCCTCAATGAAACCTTCGGGGTACAGCTACCGGCCTGGATGGCATCGGCCCCGCTCGCCTTTGGCGGCGCGCCCGGCGGGCTGATCAACCTGCCCGCGGTTGTGATCGCGGGTCTGGTGACCTGGCTGCTGATCCTGGGCACGTCGGAAAGCGCCAAGGTCAACGCGATCCTCGTCGCGATCAAGGTCAGCGCGCTGACCGCGTTCATCGCGCTGACGCTGCCGTCGGATCAGTTCACCGCCGCCAACTTCAACCCGTTCCTGCCCGCCGGGATCTTCGGTGGCTTTGGCACCGGCGTCGGCGCGGTCGGTGCGGCGGCGACGATCTTCTTCGCCTATGTCGGCTTCGACGCGGTCTCCACCGCGGCGGAGGAAACCAAGAACCCTCAGCGTAACGTCCCCATCGGCCTGATCGGTTCGCTGCTGTTCTGCACCGTCTTCTACATCCTGGTCGCCGCGGGCGCGATCGGCACCATCGGCGGACAGCCCATCATGGGTCCCGGCGGCGTCCCCTTCCCGGCCGGTTCGGAAGAACTCGCGCGGCAATGCGCCATGGCCGAGCACGCCGGGAAGCTCGTCTGCTCCAACGAGGCGCTGGCCCATGTACTGCGCCAGATCGGCTTTGGCACTGTCGGCAATCTCCTCGGCTACGCGGCCTTCATCGCGCTGCCATCGGTCATCCTGGTGCTGATGTTCGGCCAGACCCGCATCTTCTTCGTGATGAGCCGTGACGGCCTGCTGCCCGAACGCCTGTCGCAGGTGCATCCCAAGTACAAGACGCCGGCGTTCGTCACCATGCTGACCGGGTTCGGCGTCGCGTTCGGCGCGGCGTTCTTTCCGGTCGGTCAGCTCGCCGATTGGGCCAATGCCGGGACGCTCTATGCGTTCATGATGGTGGCGATCTGCGTCATGATCCTGCGCAAGACCGCCGCGAACACGCCGCGCTCGTTCCGCACCCCGGCGCTGTGGCTGGTCGGCCCGCTGACCATCGCGGGAACGATCTTCCTGTTCCTCAACCTGCCTTGGCAGGCGATCCTGGTTTTCGTGATCTGGGCGACGATCGGGTTGGTCACCTACATGGTCTACGGCCGCCACGTCAGCCATCTGGGCCGCGGCATCGTCGAAGTGCCCGACACCTCGGGGATCGAGCCAGGGACGCCCGGCACCCACTGACCCTCTGTTCCCCCGCCTGACCTTCTGTTCCCCCGCGAAGGCGGGGGTCCAGGTCCGCGCGCCGGACTGGACCCCCGTTTTCGCGGGGGAACCTGGTTACCTCGCCGCCAACACCTTCAAATCCACCTGCGGCCGGGCACCGAAATGGCTGATGATCTCGGCCGCGCACTTGGCCCCCAGCGTCAGCGACCGCTGCAAATCCCACCCTTGCGCCTGCCCATGCAGGAACCCGGCCGCGAACAGGTCCCCCGCGCCCGTCGTGTCGACCACCGCCGCCACCGGCTCGGCGGGCACCAGGGTCCGCTCGCCCCCGCGCATCGCCAGCGCGCCCTCCTCGGCCAGCGTCACCACCAGCGTCTCGACCTTGTCCTGCACCGCCGCGATCGCCGCCTCCAGGTCGGTCGTCTCGGTAAGTGCCATGATCTCGGCCTCGTTGGCGAACAACAGGTCGATCAGCCCGCCATCGATCAGCGCATGGAAATCGGCCCGGTGCCGGTCGATCACGAACTCGGCCGACAGCGTGAAGGCCACCTTGCGCCCCGCACCCCGCGCCACATCGATTGCCGCCCGCATCGCCGCCCGTGGCTCTTCAGGATCCCAAAGATACCCCTCGATATACAGGTATGCGGCATCCGCGATCAGGTCCCGGTCGAGCGCCGCCGCGGGCAGATAGTGCGACGCACCCAGGAACGTGTTCATGGTCCGCTGGCCGTCCGGCGTCACGAAGATCAGGCACCGCCCCGTCGTCGGTGCCCCGGCTCGCGCGGCCGTGTCGAACCGGATGCCGGCGGCGCGGATGTCATGCGCGAATACCTCGCCCAGTTGGTCGTCCGCGACCTGCCCGATGAACGCCGTGCGCCCGCCCAGCGCTGCCAGCCCCGCCAGCGTATTCGCCGCCGATCCCCCCGAAACCTCGCGCCCCGGCCCCATCGTCGCGTACAGCGCGTCGGCATCCTCGGGCGAGAAGATCAGCTGCATCGCGCCCTTGGTCATCCCTTGTTCGGCGATGAAGGCGTCATCGGCCTGGGCAAGGATGTCGACGATGGCATTGCCGATCGCGACGACGTCATACTGGGGCTGAGGCAAGATGGGGTTCTCCGTGATGAATGGTTCGCCCCGTATCGCGGTTCGCGCAACGGTGCGACCGTTTCGTCGCGCGCGGGATTGACCACCTTGGCCGCGCGCGCCAACCGGACGGCCGTGGTCCGCGCATTTCAATTGTCCCTGCGCCAACTCGGCGACCCCGCCATCCTCGCGGTACTGGCCAAAGCACTCGCTGCGACTCTGCTCATTTTCCTTGTTGTCGGTGTGCTTCAGTGGTGGTGGGTCAACTGGCTTGCCGACGCGCTGCCCGGGGGAGTAGCCGCGATGATCTCGGTCGTAATGGGACTGGCGACAGGGTGGCTCCTTTTTCGCATTGTCTTGGTCGCTATTGTCGGCGTCCTTGCCGACGATGTGGTCGAGGCGGTCGAGCGACGGCACTATCCTGCCATGCTCGCCAAGGCGCGGCCAATCGGGTTCGCCCGCTCGGCGACCATGGGTATGCGCGGCGGGGTGCGGGCACTGTTGGTCAACGCGGCGCTGCTGCCTGTATATGTGGCCGCGTTGCTCGCTGGGGTCGTTCTCGCGCCCATTGTCTTCATGCTGGCCAACACCCGGCTGCTCGGGCGCGATCTGGGCGACATGGTCGCGGTCCGCCACCTCGCCAGCGCGGAACTGCCGCGCTGGCGGCGCGGCACTCGGGGCCCGCGGCTCCTTTTGGGCGGCGTCACGACGGGGTTGTTCCTGATCCCCGTGATCGGCTTCCTCGCGCCGGTGATCGGTGCCGCGATGGCGACCCATTTGTTTCACGAGTCGGAGACACCATGAAGGCCGCGATCCTCCCCCTGGCGCTCGCCACCGCCGCCTGCGCCGCCCCCGCCGCCCGCGCGCCCGTCGGCCGCGTCGCGGTGCCGTACCAGACCGTCGGCCTCGAACGCGTCGTCGGTCAGAACGCTGCCACGCTGATCCAGCTCTTCGGCCAACCCGACGCCGATGTCCGCGAAGGCACCGCCCGCAAGCTTCAGTTCGCCAGCGGAATCTGCGTGCTCGACGCGTATCTTTACCCCCAAGCCGGGGGCGAACCCCGCGTTACCTATCTCGACGCGCGCGAATCGGATGGCAGCAGCATCGACCGCGCGAGCTGCGTCGCCGCGCTCACCCGGCGGGAGGGTGGGAAGTAAGCCGCCGCAGCGCCCACTGCGCCGCCTCGCGCACCACCTCGTCGGCATCGCCCAGCAACGCCGTCAGCGGCTCGACCAGCGCCGCGTCGCCGCTATTTCCCGCCGCCACGCAGGCGTTACGCACCATCCTGCCCCGCCCGATCCGCTTGATCGGCGACCCCGCGAACACCTGCCGAAACCCGGCGTCGTCGAGCGCAAGCAGATCGGC
>DASVUT010000526.1:0-6385 GCA_036386955.1 Sphingomonas sp.
AAAGCCGACCAGCCTGTTCGTTGATCCGTCGTTCAGCGTGATATCGAGCGTGAGCGGCTCGAGCAGCTCGTACCGGCGCAGCGCAGCAAAGAAGTCGGAGGATCTGCGATATCCTTCATCCAAGGCGCCGAGCCGTTCCGCGATCTGCTCCAGATAGGGCGTCGGTCGCCCATCATCGTCGAACACGCGCACGCCCTCGCCACCGTTCGCGACTACGCGAGGGCTGTTCATGTCGAGATGGACCTGCTTGGCCCCCGCATCGTCCGCGCCGCCGATCAGGAATGGCTGTATCGCCATCGCCAGCGGGCGGTGGCGCGCGTCCCACCTTCCATCCTCCAGGAACAGGTTCTCGTCCGCCTCGAACCCGAACATCGCCACCGCGGTGAAGCCGTCGCGTTCCGGGTTGTGGCGGAACAGGATGGCATATTCATTCTGCACATCCCGGAACTCGGCGGGCACGACCAGGCTGCACATTTTGCCGTCGCCAAGCTCGACACCGAAATCGGTGCGGATGCGCAAGGAGCGGTGCGCCTCGGCGGTCAGAATTGCGTGGTGGGTCATCAGCCGATCTTCTCGAAAGGTGGGCGGCCAGCGGCGCCCAACGCGTCGAGATAGGCACGATTCGTCGGCAGGCTTGCGCAAAGCGCCCGGGCGCGCCGCTCGACCTGGGCGACACCCCTGACGATGCTCGAGGTCTCGGTTCTAATCGCGCCTGGCGCGGGCGTGGGAAAGCTCATGCCGTAGAGGACGTACTGGTAGCTCGCCGCCGGGAACACCTCGTCCGTCGCGGTCAGGTCCGCGCGCGAAGGCGGCTGATGCTCCCACAAGCGCACCAGGTCCGCGAGACGCGACGGGATCGACGCTGGATCGCGGTGAGCGCGCCAATAGGGCTCGTCGCGGCGGCTGAGCACGTAATGGAGCTTCAGGAATTCGACAATCCGGTCCCAGCGATAGCGGAACAGGTCGTTGAAGCGCGCCGCGTGTATGTCCATCACCCCGCGCGTCGCGGGAAAGCCGTCAAGAAGCGCGTTCAGCGAAAGCTCGATCAGCACAATCGCAGATGCCTCCAGCGGCTCGAGGAACCCGGCCGACAGCCCGACCGCAAGGCAGTTGCGCTCCCAGAACCGTTCGCGGTGCCCCGAACGGAAGGTCAGGCGACGCGGGGCCAGCGTGTCCATGTCCACGCCCGGCGCGGTTCGACCAAGATAGGATCTGAGCTGTGCCGCGGCCTCGTCGTCGTTCATGAACGCGGAGGCATAAACGCAACCGACCCCTCGTCTGGTCGGCAAGCCGATGTCCCAGATCCACCCCGCCGGGTGCGCAGTGGCGTTGGTCTGGGACGCGATCGGCGCGTCGGGCGGGCAGGGGACTTGCACCGCGAGCGCCCGGTCGTTGGGGAGAATGTCGCTCCGCTCGATGAACGGCACGCCATATTGTCCGCCGATCAGAAGCGCGGCGCAACCGGTGCAGTCAAGAAACAGGTCCCCCGCCACCGCGCCGCCGTTCCGCGTGCGCACCGCCGCGATGTCGCCATCCTCGCCCAGGTCGACGCCGACCACATGATCGCGCAGGTGCCGCACGCCCAGCTTGTCCGTTGCGTGTCGCGTGAGCAGCGCCGCGAACTTGCCCGCGTCCAGATGGTAAGCGTAGTTGAGCGCCCCGGCATAGTCGGCCATCGCGCGCTGCCTTGGCGCTAGATCGAGCGCGCAGGCGCGGGGCTGGGCGCTGACCAGATCGGCAAAGCGCTTGCCTTGCGCAATTCCTCCTGCCGCCATGAGGTCGCGCGGATCGGCCTCGAATGCCGAGGTAAAGGGATGAAGGTAATGGTCGTCCGGATCGCCCGTTAGCCAGCCGTCGAAGCGGGACCCCTGCTTGAACGAAGCGTCGCAAGCGAGGAGGAATGCCGCTTCGGACAGGCCGATCCGTTCAAGCGTTCGCCGCATCGTCGGCCAGGTGCCTTCGCCGACGCCGATCGTCGGGACGTCGGGCGATTCGATCAGCGTCACAATTAAGGGGTAGGGGGCATTGGGATCCGCGCGGGCCGCGATGACGCAGGCCGCGAGCCAGCCAGCGGTGCCCCCGCCGACGATCACGACCCTCGAAACCCTTCTATCCACGGTCTACGCCCGTTCCCTTACATAAGCACAGCATTGACGCTCCGAACGAAGAAACGCCACCCCCTTGACGGAGGCGGCGTCCTTCCGGCCTGACCCGGTTCTACCGGCTCACCTGCCCCCGAAGGAGAAGCGCAGGCCAGCCGAATAGCGCGCGTCCTGCCGCGTCGAAAAGAACACATTGCGATCGGATCGCCTGTGCCCGCGTCGATCGGCGCCGGTCAGGTTGATCGCCTCGACGAACCCGGTCACGCCAGGTATGAACTCATAGCTCGCGCTTGCGTCCACTTGCCCATATTCTTCGACATAGAACGGGTTGATACCACCCCCGGAGAGGAACTTGTCGCGCCAGTTATACGCCACGCGTGCCTGAAAGCCGAACTTGTCGTAGAACAGAACGGCGTTGGCACTGTCCGAAATACCGTTGATCGCGAACTGGTTGATCGTGGCGGGTAGCGTGTTGTCGTAATCGCGATTGCTGTCGACCATGGTGTAATTGAGGATCGTACCGAATCCCGTGTCCCAGAAGGCGTGCTGGATCGCGAATTCGAAACCGTTGAACTTGGCGGTGTCATCGCTGTTGGACGGCGTGGTGATCACGAAATTGACCGGCGCGTCTTCCGGCAGGCCGAGGATGGTCCCGTTCTGCACCGTGCCGGGAAAATTGGCCGCGATATAATCGCGAATTTCCGGGAAGCCTGCATTGGGACCCAGCGCGGCGATCGCAGCCCGGTATCGCGGTCCGTTCGACGGATCGGTCAAGCCGAACGCAGGCGTGCTTACCTGCGTGTTGCCGATGTAGTTCGACACGGTTTTGCGGAAATAACCAACGGACAGGTAGCTTTCGCGGCTATAATACCACTCAGCCGACAGATCGATATTCTTGGACAAGAAGGGCTTGAGTCCGGGATTGCCCTGCGAACCTGTACCGTTGCCGCCCGCCCGGAACAGCAAATCGACCGTTCGACCGCCCTGGAGGCTGCCGTAATCGGCCCGCGTGATAGTGTGGCTGTAGGATGCACGCAGCTTCACGCCGTCAAGCGGCTCGACGTCGAAATCGACCGCCGGCAGCCAAGCATCGTAACTGCCCTTGAAGCGAGTGAAGTCGCTCTGGATCACGCCATTCGCGTCGGTCAAAACGACGTTGAACTCGTTCGGTGAATTCTGCCGCGTGCCTTGCGGAATCGGGACCAGCGATGAGGAGCTGATCACCGTGTTCTCGTAGCGCAAGCCCGCGATCAGGTGCGCGGGACGATTAAAGACGTCGCGCGTGAAGTTGAACTGGAAATAGGGCGACACCGTCTTTTCGCGGATGCGGCGATCGGTGGTGAAGGGTACGCGGCAATCGCCGTCGCCGCCGCAGATATTATACATATCGTCGAGGATCGAGACGAGCCGCTCGAAATCATAGCGGTAGAATGACTGCACCATCCCCGGATCGTCTGCGCCCGAAATGCCTTTGAACTTGTCGGGTATCGAGACCCGCGTGAAGATGTCGTCGGGCAGCGCCGCCGCGGCCGCCGCACGCTGTGCCGGACTGTCACCACCAGTGCCGCCCCAGGTGTCGTTCTGAAGCACGCCATAGGCCGAGCGCACCTTGTTGTCGGTGTACTGAACGCCGAAGTCGATCGAGTCCAGGAAGCCGCCTTCGTGATCGTATTGGCCCTTCACCTGGATCTGATTGATCCGGTCCCTGAAGTAAGAATTGCGGAACGCGTTGCCCGTCGGCGTGATGAGTGCGGCGTTGAGCGGATCGATGCCGGGCTGCATTCCAAACGAAATGACCGGCAGGTCGTTCTGGAAATCGATCGTCTGGGTGGCGACGCCGAAGATCGCGGTGCCCACCGACACGCTGTTGCCGTACTGGTTGGTCGGCTTGGCTTCCGCCGTGGAATGATGGCCGTCGAGCGACACGGTCACGCCCCCAGGCGCTTCCCATGTCAGGTTGCCGCCGAACGACTTGTTCTCCGTCCGGCTCGCGGTGAGCGCGCCGGAATAGGCCAGATCCTTGTTCTCGTTCGCGCGGAAGCGTTCGGTGTAGAATTCCGGACCCGCGACGGGGCCGTCTGTCCAAGCGCTGGACGTGTCATTATGGTTGAACCAGATTCCCACGTCCGCGCTGCGGACCTCGATATCGTTACGCGAGTAGGTGAAGTCGGCGGTCGCCGTCAGCGAGTCCAGCGGCTTGAATTGCAGCACGAGCTGACCATTGATGCGCTCGCGCTTCAGGTCATTGAGTGCGTAATTGGCGTTCTGCGGCACCTCGTACACGTCGGTGGGACCGGGGCGGTTGGTGATATTGGCGAAGCGCGGGTCGCCCTGCTGCGCCAGCGAACCCCAATTATTCTCTGCGCCCAGATAACCGTCGCGGTACCCGACATTTGCCTGGTTCACGCTGGCATTGCGCTTCTGATAGACACCGGTCAGCAGGATGCCGATCCGATCGTCGGCGAATGTACTGCTCAGGATGCCCGACACTTCAGGCGTGATGTCGTTCTTCCCGTTTTGCGACGTGTCGATAACACCCTTGGCAGCGATGGAGCCGCGCAGACCGGGCCGGTCTAGGGGGCGGGGCGTGCGGATGTTGATCGTCGATCCGATGCCGCCCGACGGGACGGTGGCGCGGCCCGACTTGTAGACCTCGAGCGATGCGATGCCCTCTGACGCCAAGTTCGCGAAGTCGAACGAGCGCGAGCTCGGCGCGCTGAACCCGTCGCCTAGGGTGGCGGTGGGCAGCTGGCGCCCGTTCAGGATGACGAGATTATACTCCGGCCCGAAGCCGCGGACGGTGACCGTCGAACCTTCACCGTTCTGGCGATCGATCGACACACCGGTGATGCGCTGGAGCGATTCGGCCAGATTGGTGTCGGGGAACTTGCCGATGTCTTCGGCGGAGATCGCGTCAACGACGCCCTGTCCTGACCGCTTGATATCCAGCGATTCGCGAAGCGACGCGCGGATGCCGGTCACGACGATCTCGCCCTCGGTCGCGGTCTGTGTCTCGGTGCTTGCCGACGTATCCTGCGTTTCGGAGGTGCCAGGATTGCCCATCGTCGTCGCGGCGTCCTGCGCCAACGCCAGGCCAGGGGCAGTCGCGATCGCCAGCGCCGACGCTCCCAACACCATTTGCGAAAGCGAGCGAGCCTTGAAGCTGCGCATGATAGTCCTCCCCCTTGTCACCGACGCAGTTGCCCCACGTCTCAATTGATAACGCTCACTTCCCACCCAATTGGGAACGTTGTCAAGATGCAGTCATGCTTCTGCATCCAGGCGTGGCTCACAAGCAACACCGGTTGTGAACGTTATCGGATTATGCTGTTGATGCGCGGAAAGCCCGGATGATCGGGCAAGGGGGATCGGGATGTCAAAGGCCTTACATGCCGCGTTGTTGGCCGGGTTGATGACGACGGGTGCCGCGTCGCCGGCTCGCGAGCCACAGGCGGCTGATAGTCCGCAGTCTGCTGCCACCGCTAGTAAGGCCCGCGCCCGGGCCGACGCGCTGGTTGCCCGCATGACGCTCGATGAGAAGATCGCGCTGGTCCATGGCCTGTTCCCGCCATTTGCCGCAGGCAAGACCAACAACGAACTGATCCCGTCCGCTGGACATATCGACGGCATCCCCCGGCTCGGCGTGCCGGTCGTGCGCGAAAGCGACGCCTCGCTCGGCGTCGCCAATCAAGTGGAACAACGCGTTGGCGACGTCGCGACCGCGCTGCCCTCAAGCCTGGCCACCGCCGCGTCGTTCGACCCGACGATCGCGCGCGCAGGTGGCGTGATGATCGGGGCAGAGGCCCGTGCCAAGCGGTTCAACGTCCTGCTGGCGGGCGGCGTCAATCTAACACGTGATCCGTGGAACGGGCGCAATTTCGAATATCTGGGCGAGGACCCGCTGCTCTCCGGCGTCCTTGCGGGTGAGCACATTGCGGGCGTCCAATCAAATCGGATCGTGTCTACCGTCAAGCATTTCGCGCTCAACGCGCAGGAGACGGGCCGCATGGTCCTCGATGCGCGCATCGACGAGGCTGCATTCCGGATGAGCGATCTGCTTGCTTTTCAGATCGCGATCGAGCGGGGCCGGCCGGGATCGGTCATGTGCGCTTACAACAAGGTAGGCGGAGACTGGGCGTGTGAGAATGATTTTCTGCTCAACACAGTGCTCAAAGGCGACTGGGCCTATCCCGGCTGGGTGATGAGCGACTGGGGTGGCGTGCATTCCACCGTCAAGGCCGCGCGCGCCGGGCTGGACCAGCAATCGGGGCAGGAACTCGACA
>DASVUT010000527.1:0-7005 GCA_036386955.1 Sphingomonas sp.
TCGAGGGTGAGTTTCCGGCGTTCATTCGGCCGCGATCTTCGCCGCGGCAGCAGCATATTCGACCAACGTCAGCCAGCCAACCGATGTGTGAGGACGACTCTCGTTGTAATCCCGCCGCCAGGTGTCGATCTTGGCCGGAGCTTAGCCGGCGACAGAAACCAGTGCGCGCATCGCATTAGCCTCCGCAGCCCTCCTTCGGTGCACTAGCTTCAACAGCACCACCGCGCGTCATGCAATCGGGTCGATATTCCGGCGGGCCTGCGGCCGTTCAGGCCTGACGTCCTCTGCTGCATAGGCGCGCACGAAGACCTCGACCGCGAGTGCTGCATCCGCCGCAATCGCGGCTGCATCGGTGCTGGCCACCCCCCAGATGATCCGGTGCTGGCGCCCAGTGCAAAGGCTGATCAGTACGCGCGCAGCGCGCAGCGGATCGTCCGGGCGTAACTCACCGGTCCCCATGTGGCGGCCGATAAAGGCGGTCAGCCCCTGTTCGATGCGCTGAGGTGCGCGCTCGTAGAAGATACGGCCAATCTCTGGATTACGCGCACTTTCGGCAGCAACAAGCCGCCACAGAGCGAGCGAATCGTGCGAGGAGAGCTTTTCGAGAAAGCGGCTGCAGAACACCGTAAGGCTTTCAAAGAGATCGCCGGTCGGCTCAAGACAGTCGAGCAGCGCAGCGCGATGCTCCACGACCGCATCGTCCAGCATCGCAGCGAACAGCTCTTCCTTGGAACGGAAGTAGCTCCAAAGCGTCGCCTTGGATCCACCAAGTGTCTCGAGCAAACCCGACATCGACGTGCCCTCATATCCCTTCTCCATGAAGGACGCACGCGCCGCCTCCAGGATCGCTTGGCGACGGTCCTGCTTGCGGGACTCGCGTCTGGTTGGAACCTTGGCTCCGGGAGCATTCGACATAGCTGTACTATAGGGTACGTTTTCCCGTTGACAACGGGGTAGCCTGCGCCCATCTCGCCGCCTGTACTCACTGGTACGGTTTTTCTCGCATGTCAGACATTCGCTTTCATCGATCATTTGCCGTTTCGGCGCTTGCAGGTTCGGCGCTGCTTGCCGGTTGCGCTAGCCTGCCCGTTGTCGGCCCCGCACCCGTGCCGCGCGCGCCCCAGAGCTTCGTCGCCGAGCGGAGCCTAGGAGCCACATCAAGCGTCTGGCCGGGCGATCGGTGGTGGGCCGCTTATGGCGATCCCCAGCTCGACCGGCTGATCGAGGACGGATTGGCGAGCGCCCCCGCTCTTGCCGCCGCCGCCGCGCGGGTCCGCGCCGCTGAAGCCGTCGCGCGACAGGCCGGTGCCGCGCGGCTCCCCCGCGTCGATGCGCAAGGATCAGTGTCCGCCGTCAAGCAGAGCTACAACAATGCGATCCCGCGCGCCTTCGTGCCGCAGGGGATCAACGACACGGGCGAGGTGGCGCTCAATCTGGGGTTCGACCTCGACCTGTGGGGCCGCAACCGCGCCGCGCTCGCCGCCGCCACGTCGCAGGCCGAGGCTGCGCGCATCGAAGCGGCCGAGGCGTCGTTGCTATTGTCGACCAACATCGCGGCGGCTTATGCCGACCTCGCGCGCTTCCACGCGACACGAGCAGTGCAACAGGAGGCGGTGACCGTGCGGGAGCGCACCGCGCGCCTCGTGTCCGACCGCGTCGCGGCCGGGCTCGACACGCAGGCCGAGGCGCGTCAGGCGGCGGCGGCCGTGCCGACGGCGCGCGCCGAACTCCTTGCGACCGACGAGCAGATCGCGCTGACCCGCAACCGTATCGCGGCGCTGATCGGTCAGGGCCCCGATCGCGGGCTCGCCATCGTCGCACCGGCGGCGAGGGTGCAGCCGCACGGCATACCTGCCGGGATCACCACCGATCTGATCGGCCGGCGGCCCGACATCGCAGCCGCCCGCGCCCGGGTCGAGGCCGCCGCGAGCCGGATCAAGGTCGCGCGCGCCGACTTCTACCCGTCGGTCAACCTCAGCGCGCTGGTCGGGCTGCAGTCGTTCGGCTTGGGCAATCTCGTGAACAGCGGCTCGACGTTTCTCAATGCCGGGCCCGCGCTGAGCCTGCCGATCTTTCGCGGTGGCCAGCTACAGGGCCAGTATCGCGAAGCGCGCGCCGGTTATGACGAGGCGGTCGCGCAATATGACGGCGCGGTGGCCGCGGCGTTCCGTGATGTAGCCGACGCGGCGACGAGCCAGCGTGCGCTGGCTGCGCGCCTGGTCGAGCAGCGTCAGGCGCTTGTCGATTCTGAGGCCGCTTATGCGGTGGCGCGCCAGCGTTTCGAGGGCGGACTGTCGACATTCCTCGACGTGCTCACCGCCGAGGACCGCGTACTCCAGGCGCGGCGCGGCGTGGCCGACCTACAGGCCCGCGCCTTCACGCTCGACGTCGCGCTGGTGCGTGCCCTGGGTGGCGGCTTCGCCGTGCCTTCCAAAACAACCCCGACGCTGAAAGACAAGTCTAGTGGCTGACGCAGATCCCAATGCCTTTCGTGGCATCAAGGCCGAAACGCGGCCCACCGCACCGCCTGTTCCCGTTTCGGAGGAGGCCGGCCCGCCCGTCGCACCCTCCCGGCGCAAGACGCTGTTGAGTGTCGTCGCGGGCGCGGTCCTGATCGGCGGCGCGACATTAGGCGGATACCAATATTTCGTCGGCTCGAACTATGTGTCGACCGACAATGCCTATGTCGGTGCAGATACCGCGCAGGTGACGCCGCAACTGGCAGGCACCGTAGTCGCGGTCGAGGTGACCGACACCCAAAGCGTCAAGCGCGGGCAGGTGCTCTTGCGCCTTGATGATCGTGACGCGCGCATCGCGCTGGCGCAAGCGGAGGCCGACCTGGCGCGTGCGCGGCGCGAGTTCGGCCGCACCGCCGCCACCGGCTCGGCCCTGTCGGCGCAGGTCACCGCACGCCAGGCGGACATCGCCCGTGCGCGCGCGCTAGTCGTGTCCGCGCAATCGTCGCTGGAGCGGGCCCGGATTGACCTGACGCGTCGTCAGCGGCTGGCACCCAATGGCGCGGTGTCAGGCGAGGAGCTTTCCTCGGCGACGAACGCCTTCGAGGAGGCGCGCGCCAATGTGGAACAGGCGCGTGCGGCCTTGGCTCAGGCGAACGCCACACGCGGTGCCGCGACAGGCGAACTCGCGGCGAACCGGGCACTGACCCAGGGGCTTGATAGCGCGAGCAGCCCCGACGTGCTGGTGGCGCGGGCGCGCGTCGAGCAGGCGCGGCTGGACCTCGACCGCACCGTCGTCCGTGCGCCCGTCGATGGCATTATCGCCGGCCGAGCCGCCCAGATCGGCCAGCGGGTCGCACCGGGTGCGGTGGTGATGCGGGTCGTTCCGGTGACGCAGGTCTATGTCGATGCCAACTTCAAGGAAGGCCAACTCGCGCGTGTGCGACCCGGTCAGCGCGTCGAGCTGACGTCCGACCTTTATGGCGGCGACGTCGTCTATCATGGCCGCGTCGTGGGCTTTTCGGGCGGCACCGGCTCCGCCTTCGCGCTGATCCCGGCGCAGAACGCGACGGGCAACTGGATCAAGGTCGTACAGCGTTTGCCGGTGCGCGTCCGTCTCGACCCGAACGAGCTCCAGCGTCACCCATTGCGCGTCGGGCTGTCGATGGACGCCGAGATCAAGGTGGGCGAGTAGGCCGATATGGCAAGCAAGGCCGAGACCATGGCGCCCCTGACCGGCGCCCGCCTGATCCTGGCGGGCGCGGTGCTGGCGCTGACCAACTTCATGGTGGTGCTCGACACGACCATCGCGAACGTGTCCGTGCCGCACATCGCGGGCTCGCTCGCCATTTCGCCGAGCCAGGGGACCTGGATCATCACCTCCTATGCGGTGGCCGAGGCGATCTGCGTGCCGCTGACCGGGTGGCTGGCGAGCCGGTTCGGGACGGTGCGGACCTTCGTCTTCGGCGTGATCGGCTTTGGCATCTTTTCCGTCCTGTGTGGTCTGTCCAACTCGCTGACGATGCTGGTCATGTGCCGCATCGGGCAGGGGTTGTGCGGTGGGCCGCTGATGCCGCTCAGCCAGACGCTCCTGTTCCGCATCTTCCCGCCGCAGCAGCGTGCCCAGGCGATGGGCGTGTGGGCGATGACCACCGTCGTCGCGCCGATCCTGGGCCCGATCCTGGGCGGAACGATCAGCGATAATTGGTCGTGGCACTGGATCTTCTTCATCAACGTGCCCGTGGTCGCGCTGTGCGCGCTGGGCGGAATGCGCATCCTGGCGTCCGCCGAGACGCCGACGGAGCGTCAGGGGATCGACGGCGTCGGGCTGTCGCTCCTTGTGCTGTGGGTTGGCGCATTGCAGCTCATGCTCGACCTGGGACGCGAGCATGACTGGTTCGCCGACCCGCTCATCCTGGGGCTGGGTGTGACGGGTGCGATGGGGTTTGCGGTGTTCCTGGTCTGGGAGCTGACCGAGCGGCGACCGATCGTCGACCTGTCGGTGTTCCGGCACCGCGGCTTCACCTTTTCGACCCTGGCCTTGTCGGCGACGTTTGCGGCCTTCTTCGCGTCGGTGGTGATCATCCCGCAATGGCTGCAGGTCAGCATGGGCTACACCGCGACTTATGCCGGCTATGTCACGGCGATGACCG
Organism: Sphingomonas sp.; assembly: GCA_036386955.1. GTDB lineage: Bacteria > Pseudomonadota > Alphaproteobacteria > Sphingomonadales > Sphingomonadaceae > Sphingomonas. Next base: position 4,610 of record DASVUT010000527.1, read on the forward strand.
GCGTCGCGGCGGTGATCATGTCGCCTGTGGTCGCCAAGCTGGTGACTCGGGTCGATCCGCGGATGCTCGTGTTCTTCGGCGTCCTTTGGCTAGCCGCGACCGCATTGCTGCGGACGCGCTGGACCAGCGGCGCGGATTTCTGGACCCTGGCCACGCCGCAGCTCCTGCAGGGGTTCGGTATGCCCTTTTTCTTCATCCCGCTGACCACCATCGCATTGGGTGCGGTCGAGCCGGAGGAAACGGCGTCCGCGGCCGGCGTGATGAGCTTCATGCGCACCATGGCGGGTGCCGTCGGTACCACGGTCGCGGTCAGCCTGTGGGACGACGAAGCACGCACGGCGCGCGGCGAGATCGTGGCGCGGCTCAACCCCGAAGCGGTGTCGACCTCGCTCCAGGCGAACGGCTTATCGCTCGATCAAGTCCGCCGCGCCATTGAGCAGTTCGTCGAGCGTGAGGCGATGGCCGTGGCGACCAACCACCTGTTCTTCCTGTCAGCAGTGGTGTTCGCGGTTGCTGCCTGCCTGATCTGGCTGGCCCCGCGTCCCGCTCGAGCGGTTCGCCCGGGCGCGGCGCACTAGGGGCATCGGCCCGGCTGAAACGGAAGCTTGGGCCTAGCCGTCGGTCAGCGCCACGATTGCTAATGATCGAACCAGGAACGCCGTTTGGCTATCGCACCGTCCGCTCACTTCGATCATCATCTGGGGGAGCCTTGGTGCCGAAATGACTTGCCGCTCGGTGCTTCAAGGGATCATCAGGATGGATGCTTCGATCCCTGCTGCTCCTCCTGATCGTTGTCTTCAGTCAAAAGGCGGCCAGTGCGCAAACCTCACGGCCGGTTCTGCTGGTCCCGGACCGTGTGTTCGACGGGGTGTCGGGGGTCCCGCATGCGGGCTGGAAGGTGCTGATCGAGGGCGACCGGATAGTGGCGGCCGGACCCGACGTCGCGGTGCCCGCGGGCGCGGAGGTCGTGACGCTGCCTGGCGCCACGCTGATGCCGGGTCTGATCGACCTGCACGTCCACCTGTTCCTGCACCCGTATGACGAAACATCGTGGGACGATCAGGTGGCCAAGGAGCCGCTGGCGTTGCGGACCGCGCGTGCGGTCGCGGCGGCACGCGCGACGCTCGCCGCCGGGTTCACGACGGTGCGCGATCTGGGGACCGAAGGAGCGGGGGACGCGGACGCCGGGCTGAAGGCGGCGATCGATCGGGGCATCGTGCCCGGACCCCGGCTGCTGATCGCCGGCCGTGCGCTGGTCGCCACGGGGTCCTATGGGCCCAAGGGATTCAACGGCACGGTGCCGCAGGGCGCCGAGGAGGCGAGCGGCTTTGACCTGCCGACGGCGGTACGGCGCCAGATCGGCGCGGGCGCCGACTGGATCAAGCTGTACGCCGATTATCGCTGGGGGCCCGGCGAGCTGAGCCGGCCAACCTATACCGTAGAGGAATTGACGCTCGCGGTGCGGGTCGCGCGCGATGCGGGGCGCAAGGTCGCCATGCACGCGAGCACGCCGGAGGGCATGCGCCGGGCGACCGCTGCCGGCGCGGACACGATCGAGCACGGCAATGACGGAACCGCTGCCGAGTTCGCGGCGATGAAGGCGAAGGGCGTGGCCCTGTGCCCGACCCTGGCGGCAAGCGATGCGACCATGCGCTATGCGGGGCGTAGTGCCGATACGCTTGCGCCCAAGCGCGCGAGCTTTGCCGCGGCGCTGCGATCCGGAGTGGTGTTGTGCGTCGGGGGCGATACCGGTGTGTTCACGCACGGCCAGAACGCCCGCGAGATCGCGCTGATGGCGGAGTGGGGACTGGGCCTGCCGCGCGCGCTGATCGCCGCGACGTCGGGCAATGCGGCGATCCTTGGGCTTGGCGACCGCATCGGGACCCTGAAGGCGGGCATGCTCGCGGACCTCGTCGCCGTCACCGGCGATCCCACGCGCGACGCCGGCGCGCTCGGCCGCGTCGTCGCGGTCTTCAAGGGCGGACAGCGGGTCGCGCCCTGATCGGCAGGCAGGCAGGCTGCTGCCTGGCGGCAGGACCGCAGCAGCGAGAGCGAGCAAGGGTTTGATCGGCGTAGAAAGATATTAGCAATATAGCTTTATGATCTGAATGTATTTTCATGAGTAGCTAGATTGAGGGCACAGTATTCCTTGATTGACTGCAGACCCATGGCCCCCCGTATCCTTCCGCTGAGTCCAGCATTGCAGCATTCGCCCCGCAGACGCGAGGCGGAGTTGAAGCGGAAGGTTAGGTTGGATGCGTACCAAGTTCATATGCAAGCTGCTCGCAGCCTCGGCGTGCTCCGTCGTGGCGCTGGCCAGTCCCGCGTTTGCGCAGCAGACACAGACGCAGAATCCGTCGCAGGGCACCGACGATACGACCCTGCCCACGAGCAGC
>DASVUT010000528.1:0-1516 GCA_036386955.1 Sphingomonas sp.
GTCATCGATCCGGTGAAGCGGGTGATACGATCGGCGATACGCTCGCTGAGCGGCGCGGTGCGGCGGTCGCGTTTGCGGCGGCGGGCGAGCAGGTCGATATTGTGACGCAGCGTCGCGCCCATGCCGCCCGGTTCGACGGCGGTATCCGTGTTTGTCATGCCCCTTGCTACGCGCAAGGGAGCCGAAAGGTTCTCGATCGATGGCGATGATGCAGGCCGCAGTCCTAACGGGCCCATCCGATATGCGGATCGAAACGGTCGCGCGGCCGGTGCCCGGTGCGGGTCAGGTGCGCGTGCGGTTGGAAGGATGCGGCGTATGCGCGTCGAACATCGAACCCTATGAAGGTCAGCCCTGGTCCAGCTTTCCCGGCGCGCCCGGGGGCATGGGGCATGAAGGCTGGGGCGTCGTGGACGCAATCGGCGATGCGGTGACGACGGTATCGGTGGGTCAGCGGGTGGCGATGCTGTCGGGGAACAGTTTCGCTGAGTATGACGTGGCCGATGCCGACGCGCTGGTGGTGCTTCCCGACACTATTGGGGGCCCCTTCCCCGGCGAGCCGCTGGGTTGCGCCATGAACATCTTTCGCCGTGCGGACATCCGGTCCGGGCAGACGGTCGCAATCGTCGGGATCGGGTTTCTGGGGGCGATCCTCACCCGGCTGACGACCGATTCGGGCGCGCGGGTGATCGCGATCAGCCGGCGCGAATCGTCGCTCGACCTCGCGCGCCAGTTCGGCGCGGCGGAAACCCTGCCGATGCACGACCACCACGCCATAATTGCGCGCGCCGGCGAACTGACGGGCGGCGCGATGTGCGAACGCGTGATCGAAGCGGTGGGCAAGCAATGGCCGCTCGATCTTGCCGGCGCGATCGTCGGCTTTGGCGGGCGGCTCGTGATCGCGGGCTATCATCAGGATGGCCCGCGTCAGGTGAACATGCAGGATTGGAACTGGAAGGGCATCGACGTCGCCAACGCGCACGAACGCGAACCGGCGGTGCAGATGCGCGGGCTGCGCGAGGCGATAGACGCCGTGGCGAGCGGCCGCATCGATCCGTCCGTGCTTTACACCCACCGCTACCCGCTCGCCCGCGTCGGCGAGGCGATCGAGGCGACGCGCGACAAACCCGACGGCTTTGTGAAGGCGTTGATCGAGTTCTAACAACCTCGTCACCCCGGCCTTAAGCCGGGGTCCCGCTTCTTCTTTCGACGGTAGCAGCGGGACCCCGGCTCAAGGCCGGGGTGACGGAAGGAGAGCAAAGTGGCGGTACGCGTAGGATTTCTCGGCGTCGGGTGGATTGGCAGACACCGCATGGCGGCGATGCTCGACACGAAAGTGGTCGAAGCCGCGGCGATCGCCGATCCTGCGCGTGAGATGATCGCGGAGGCGGTGAAGCTCGCGCCGAATGCCGCCGTGGTCACCGGGCTGGACGAGCTGCTCGGGCTGAACCTCGACGGCATCGTTATCGCGACGCCGAGCGCGCTCCACGCCGACCAATCGATCGCGGCGCTGGAAGCA
>DASVUT010000529.1:0-1877 GCA_036386955.1 Sphingomonas sp.
GACCCCGAACGAAAGCGAAACCGCGACGTTGCTCGGCGGGGGCGGGGGCGGGCACGGCGACGCGGCATCGCGGTTGATGGCGATGGGCGCGCGCGGCGTCGTGCTCAAGCTCGGCGCGGCCGGCTGCATCGTCGCCGAACCGGGCGTGCCCGAGACAGCGGTTGCCGCCGCGCGCGTCACGGCTGTCGATACGACCGCCGCGGGCGATGCCTTCAACGCAGGGTTCGCGGTCGGCCTGGCGCGCGGACAGGATGCCGTCGCGGCGGCGCGCTTCGCCACGATCGTCGCGGGGTTGTCGGTGACGCGGCGCGGGGCGCAGCCGTCGATGCCCAGCGCTCAGGATGTTCAGGATCACGCCGCGATGACGGCAGCAGGAGCAGCATGATGCAGAATCACCCCTTCACCGCCGCGCTCGACCGCCGAACCGTCGTCACCGGCCTCGGCGCGACCGCCGCGCTGATCGCCGCACCCGTACGCGCCGCCTCGCTGCCGCCGCTGCGCGGGCCCAAGGCATTGCCCTTTGTCGTGCCCGACAAGCTCGCGGGGGCGGCGACGATGGTGCCGGTGTCGCAGGTCCGCGTCGATGGCTGGCTCGGCAACCGCATCGGCATCAACGCGCGCGCGCGGCTCACCACGGTCGATCTCGAACCGTTACTGGCAGGCTTTCGCCAAAAGCCCGGCAGTCAGGCCTGGATCGGCGAACATATCGGCAAATGGATGCACGCGGCGACGCTCGCTTGGGCCAGCACGGGCGACATCAAGCTGAAGGCGAAGCTCGATTACGCCGCCGAGGCGTTGATGGCGACGCAGGAGGCGGACGGGTATCTGGGGACGTATCTGCCCGCCGATCGGCTCGCGATGGTCAAGAACGCCGGGTGGGACGTGTGGAGCTTCAAATACTGCATGATCGGTCTGCTGACCTATTATCAGTACACCGGCGATCGCACCGCGCTCGACGCCTCGCGCAAGGCCGCCGACCTCCTGGTCGCGACCTTCCCGGCCAAGCGCAGCATCCTGGCCGCCGGGCATCATTCGGGCATGGCCGCGACCAGCGTGCTGCAGCCGGTCGTCCAGCTCTATCGGCTGACGGGCGACAAGCGCTATCTCGACTACGCCTCTTACATCGTCAAGTCGTGGCAGGAGGCGGGTGGCCCCGACATCGTGCGCACGCTGCTGACGCAGAAGCGCGTCGAGGCGGTCGGCAATGCCAAGGCGTATGAGATGCTGTCGAACATCGTCGGTATCTGCGAACTGGCGCGGGTGACCGGGGACCGGACGCTGATCGATGCCTCGATCAACGCGTGGAACGACATCGCCGCGACGCAACTCTTCATCACCGGCGCGACCAGCGATGGCGAGTTCTTCCAGCCCGACACACACATGGCCGAAGAGAATATGGCCCGGGTCGGTGAGACCTGCGTCACCACGACCTGGATTCAGCTCAACCAGGCGCTGTTCCAGATGACCGGAGAGGCGCGGTTCGGCAACGAGCTGGAGCGAACCTATTACAACGCGCTCACCGCCGCGCAGCATCCCGACGGGCAGGACTGGTGCTATTTCACCGCGCTCAACGGGCGCAAGAAGTACGACAAGGACATCACCTGCTGCCATTCTTCGGGTCCGCGCGGGCTCGCGCTGTCGCCGCTTTCCGCCTATCTCACCGGCCGCGAAGGCGACGCCGATGTGCTGATGGTCAGCACGCTGGAGCCCTCGAGCGCGCGCGTGACGCTGGGGCAGCAGGCGGTGCTGGTGGAACAGATCACCGCCTTTCCCGATGCCGGCGGCAGCCGCCTTCGCCTCACGCTCACGCAGCCGGCCCGGTTCGGGATCAAGGTCCGCGTGCCCGACTGGACGGGGCCGATGACGATCGCGGGCGC
>DASVUT010000530.1:0-3823 GCA_036386955.1 Sphingomonas sp.
GCCGCGACCGCCGCGTAGCAGCCCATGAACCCGACGAGCAGCCGTTCGACTTCCGGTGTCAGGCCAAGCTTGCGCGCGATGATCTGGTCGATCCCGGGTGCCACGAAGCCGGTGCAGCTCGCGACGACGAGGTGGGTGATGCCGTCGAGTTCCACGCGTTGGCGCAGCGCGTCGATGGCGGCTAGCGCCAGCGCTGGCGCGGCTTGCGCGTAGACGGTCATGCGCGCCGCAGTGCCGGGATGCGGATCGTCGGCGTAGAAGCCCTCCGCCGCGACCGGCGATCCACCGCCCGGCGTTGGGGGCAGCACCGACCAGCGATGCGCGATCCCGCACCGCGCGACCATGCGGTCGAACACGCGCACCTGATCGGACGCAATCCGGGCCTGGGCCCAGTCGACAAAGGCGTGGTGGATATCGTGATCGGGAACGGCGGTGCCGATCGCCTGGATATGCGCGGTGCTAATCCGCACGCTCCCGGTCGGCGGCCATCAAGACGCGGGCATTGGGCAGTTTGCGAGCCTCCGGTGAACACATGTGCGTTACAATGGACGTGGCGACGCAAGGTTGCCGGCGCAAGCACAAGCTGCGCCGCGGGGACGCTTGCGCTCACTTCGCGCTATAACGGTTGTCGTTTCGGCGCGAATTGCGACCGACAGCACGGCCATGTTGAGGTGCTGGTAACCGAATCCGGCCGATTAGGGCGTTGGATGACGACCGACCAACAGCAGGTGAGCGTGACTCACGCGGAACATATCGAGCTTCGCCGCGCGTCCCGGAAGCGCGCGCCGTGCTGATCGAGGCCACCGCGCCCGCTGACAAGGCCCCCGACGTGCCGCCGGCCGAGCGTCGCGAAGGCGGCAAACGGCACCAGTCGGTGCTTCTGATCGGACGCGTCGTGGGCGCGGGTGCTGCACCGACCTGTCTGGTGCACGACATTTCCAAGGCCGGGATGATGGCGCGATTCGCGGCCCCGCCCGCAGTCGGGTCCGAGCTGACGATCGAGATTCGCGGGCTGCCGCCGGTGACCGGTACGGTACGCTGGGTGCGCGGGCACAAGGCCGGGCTTCAATTCGAAGAGGCCCAGGACCTGCAACAGGTGTTCCACCTGCGCCGACCCGACGGTACGATCGCGCGGGCACCGCGTTTCCCCTTGTCGGCACCGGCGCAATTGCGGCTGAACGGCCGGCGGCTCGCGGGCGAGTTGCTCGACGTGTCGGCAGGCGGGGCCAAGATCGCGCTGGTCGACGAAAGCTCCGTCGCGCCGGGACAGACGGGTGCGATCCACCTGACCATGATCCCCGACGCGTTGTTCGGCACCGTGTGCTGGGTGCGCGAAGGACGGGCGGGTTTCCGCTTTGCCGCGCCGCTGCCGCTCGCGACCCTGACCCAGATCCTGGCGAGCGGCTGAGCGCGCCCTGACGAGCGCGCCTTACTGGGCGCGCTTCTTGCGCGCGGCGTAGCGTGCGTCGCGCGCCGCCTTCATCTCCGCCTCGGTCGGCATCTTGGGCTTGTAAGGCTTTGCAGCCTCGGCGGCTGCGGCTGCGGCGGCGGCAGCGGCTTCGGCAGCTTGCGCAGCCTCAATCGCGCGCTGGCGCTTGTCGGCGACGGCCTGTTCGCGGGCGGCGAGCTTGGCCGCGCGCGCTTCGGCCTGCGCCTGTTCGCGAGCTTCGGCAGCGGCGCGGCGCTGCGCCACGATCGCTTCGTCGACCGGCGGCTTGGCGCGCAGCTTGTCGAGCGCGGCCTGCTTGGCCTTGGCGGCGAGCGCGGTGCGCTCCTGAAATGTCTGATCCTTGAACGCGGCCATGGTGTATCCGAATAGCGATCCGAAGCGATCGACCTTGAAAAGAACTGGTGCGGCCAAGAAGACTCGAACTTCCACGGGCTTTCGCCCACAACGACCTCAACGTTGCGCGTCTACCAATTCCGCCATGGCCGCACGCCACGTGCCGCCAGGCACGCCCGGCAGTCGGTAGGGGGCGGGCCCTAGCAGGCGAGCGGGCCGGCTGCAACGGGGTTGAGGGGCGGGGTTCGCAAGTGAGGGTTGTCGCCCGTCATCCGATCGCGCAAGCGCCACCACCATGTCGCCACCGATCCTTGACCTGGCCCTTGCCGCCGCCGCCGGGCTGATCGGCGGGGCGATGAACGCGCTGGCGGGGGGTGGCACATTCGCGACCATGCCGACGCTGATCGCGCTGGGGCTGCCGTCGCCGGTCGCCAACGCCACGTCCAATGTCGCGCTGTTACCCGGGGCCGCGACGAGTGCCTGGGGCTTTCGCGACGAGTTGAAGCCGGTCGGCGGCGTGTCGCTGCGGCTGTTGTGCGGGGTCACCTTTGTCGCGGGGCTGGCGGGCAGTGCGCTGCTGGTCGCGACGCCGTCGAGCGCGTTCGACCGGATCGTCCCGTGGCTGCTGCTGATCGCGTTCATCGCGATCCTGTTCGGCAAGCAGGGGGCCGACTGGCTGCGCGGGCGGGTGACGATCGACGCTCGGACCCTCATCGCGGCGCAGGCGATGCTGGGCGTCTATGGCGGCTATTTCGGGGGCGGGGTGGGGATCATGACCACCGCGACCTATGGTTTGCTGGCGGGCGAGACGCCGCGATCGCTGTTCGCGCCGCGCACGCTGATGCTGGCGATCGCCAACTTGGCCGCGGCGTTCGTGTTCGTGGGGGCGGGGCTGATCGTGTGGAGCCTGTGCCTGCCGATGCTGGCGGGGGGTGTCGCGGGCGGGTGGCTGGGCGCGCGATACGGCAAGCGCCTGCCGACCTGGGCGGTGCGGGCGTGGACGATCCTGGTGACCGCGACGACGACGGTGGTGTTCTTCTGGCGGGCCTATGGGTGAGGTGCGGGGCGGACGTTCAGGGAACAGCGCAATCGGTGTGCGATCCGGCCATGCCCATGCTATCATCCGCCCATGAGCCCCGTCGAACCCGGCACGGCGATCAAGCGCCACGGCGTCGCGACGCGTCTGTGGCACTGGATCAGCGCGGTAGCCTTCTTCGTGCTCGTCGGGTCAGGCCTGGGCATCTCCAACGCGCATCCGCGGCTGTACTGGGGGCAATATGGCGCGAATTTCGACGTGCCCTGGTGGACGCTGCCGCGCTTTCCCGACTGGCTGACGATCCCGGCGGGTTATAATCTGGCGATCTCGCGCCGGTGGCACCTGTTCTTCGCGCTCGTGCTCGGATTCGCGTTGCTGGCGTACATGATCGCCGGACTGGTCACGCGGCATTTCCAGCGCAACCTGCGCATCCGCCGCGCCGAACTGAGCGCGCGCCACCTGGCGGTGGAGGTGCGCGACCATTGGGACCTGCGCTTCCACGATCACGACAATCCGCGCGATTACAACACCCTGCAAAAGCTCAGCTATGTGCTCGTGCTCTTCGTGCTGTTGCCGCTGGTGATCGTCACCGGCATCGCGCTGTCGCCGGGCATGAACGCGGCCTGGCCGTGGCTGCTCGACCTGCTCGGCGGGCGGCAATCGGCGCGGTCGCTGCATTTCCTGGCGATGATCGGGCTGGTGGTGTTCACGCTCGTGCATCTGGTGCTCGTGATCCTGGCGGGCGCGTGGAACGAGGTGCGTTCGATGCTGACGGGGTGGTGGAAGGTGCCCGGATGATCGCGCGACGATCGCTGCTGACCGCGGGCGCGGGGCTGATACTGGCGGGATGCGACCGCGTCATCCAGCAGCCAGCGGCGCGGCGCATCCTGTTCGCAGGGGAGGACATGCAGCGCGGGCTGCACCGCGCGCTGACCGACCGCGGCGCGCTCGCCCCCGAATACCGGGTCGATCAGATGTCGCCGATCTTTCGCGCCAACGGCACG
>DASVUT010000531.1:0-3367 GCA_036386955.1 Sphingomonas sp.
GACCAACGATCTCGACCTCGAAACGCTCGACCTGCTCCAGGAGGTCATCGGCGATTACGAAGGCACCGTGCTGATCGTCAGCCACGACCGCGACTTCCTCGACCGCACGGTGACGGTTACGCTCGGGCTCGACGGCTCGGGCAATGTCGACGTCGTGGCCGGCGGCTACGAGGATTGGTTACGCCAACGTAACGATCGCACCCCCAAGCTTGCCCCCAAGAAGCCCTCACATGCACGACCTTCGGTAACTTCGGCCCGCAAACTGACCTACAAGGACCAGCGCGACTACGACCAGATGCCCGCCCGCATCGACGCGATCGACGCCGCCATCGCCCGCGACGAGGCCCGCCTCGCCGACGCCGATCTCTACACCCGCGACCCCGCCGCTTTCGCCCGCCTGACCGCCGCGATCGACGCCGCTCGCGCCGAAAAGGACGCCGCCGAATTGCGCTGGCTCGAACTCGCGGAACAGATGGAAGCCCTTGCATGAAGTACACCGCTCTCCTGCTGCTGCTCGCGCCCGGTGTCGCACACGCCGACGCGCTCCAGGATCAGGTGCTCGCCGGCGCCCGCGCCTCCCGCGACAGCGATTACGCCTTCACCCGTCGCATGGTGATCGAACGCAGCGGGGCCGCCCGCACCGTCATCGTCCACCGCTTCGATCCGCGCCGCGCCCTGGCGGAGCGGTGGACCTTGATCAGCGTCGACGGCCGCGCGCCCACGGCCAAGGAGATCGCGCAGACCCGCAAAGGCACCAAGCAGCCGATCCCGCATTATGGTGAGATTGCCAAATGGTTCGGCTCGCCCGCGACCCGAACCACGTCCGCGCCGGGCACCGCTACCTACCGCTTCGCACAGCTGCCTCAAGGTACACTCAAGCTCGGCTCACACGACGCCTCGCCGCACACCGGTGCCGAAGCGGTCGTCAATACCAATGGCAAGACGCCCTTCGTGTCGGAAGTCCGCCTGACCTCCACCAAGGCGTTCCGCATGGCGCTGGTCGCGTCGGTGAAAACCCTGACCTTCCGCAACCATTATCGCCTCGGCACCGATGGCCGCCCCGTGCCGCAGGACGGCGCAGGCGACATCGCCGGATCGCTGCTCGGCAAGTCGGGCCAGATCCGCACCAGCGTCACCTATTCGGATTTCGTCCCTGCGCGCTGAGATTGACCGGTCGTCCCGCTCGCCCGGCGAGTTCGACGACATAGTGCCACGCCACCCGCCCCGACCGGCTGCCGCGACGCGTCGCCCACTGCACCGCGTCGGCCGCATCGAACGTCAGCCCGTGCGCGGCGGCATAGGCAGCGACAATCGCGAGATAACCGTCCTGGTCGAGGACATGGAACCCCAGGCTCAGCCCGAACCGGTCCGCCAGCGCAAGGCTGTCATCCATCGCATCGCGTGAAACCGGCGCGCCGGGCTGATCCTCCCGCGCGACGACATGTCGGCGATTGCTCGTGACGACCAGCCGCACATTCGCCGGGCGCGCCTCCGCCCCGCCCTCCAGCACCGAACGCAGGCGGCGCGCCTCGCCCGGATCGTCGAACCCCAGATCGTCGAGGAACAGCGCAAAGGCGCGCGGCACGATTGCCAGCAGCGCGAACAGCGCGGGCAAGCCATCCGCCTCGACGACCTCCACCAGTGCCAGATCGCCGTCCTCGGCCTGCACCGCGGCGACCGCGCTCTTGACCAGCGCCGACTTGCCCGTCCCCCGGGCACCCCAGAGCAGCGCATCCTGCGCGGCATGCCCCGCCGCCAGCCGCTGCAAATTGTCCAGCAGCAACGCCTTTTGTTGGTCGACCCCGATCAGCAGATCCAACGGCAGCGCCGCGAACCCCCGCGCAGCCGCAAGCTCCCCCGCACGCCACACATAGGCCGGATGCGCCGACGCATTGGTCGGGGGTGCAGGCGGTGGCGACAGCCGTTCCAGCGCGGCGGCGATACGGTCGAGCGCGTCGGTCATCGCGCTGCCATGCAGCCCCCGTCCACCGGCGGCAAGCGTCAGCGCAACTGGCGGCGATGCTCCGCGATGGCCGTGTCGCCGGGCGCCAGCGCCACCGCCTTGGCTAGCAACTGCCGCGCGCCTTCGATCTCCCCGGCCGCGGCCAGAGCGACGCCATAGGCGTCGGCCACCCGCGCGTTCATTGGCGACAGCGCGTAGGCGGCACGGCCATAGACGCGCGCCACCGCCCCGTCGTCATCGCCCGCATAAGCGAGCGCGAGGTCGGCCAGCAGGATCGCGTCGCGACTGCCCACCACGCGCCGCACCCCTTCCAGCGTCTCGATGGCGGCCGCGTGTTCGCCAGCATCGACCTGCCACCGGCCGAGCAGGCGGCGCGCCGTGACGCTTTGCGGGTTCTGCGCGATGTAGAGCGCCAGCGTGCGCGCGCCCTGCGGCCGATCGCCCGCGCGCGCGGCGCCATCGACCAGGCGGAGCATCGTCGGCTCATCGACGCGCAGATCGGCCGCCCGGGCATAGGCCTGCAGGGCGTCGTGCGGGCGGCGCGCCGCCATCAGCGCGTCCCCCAACGCCAAATGCGCGGGCGGCGCGCCGGGCGTAGCGGCAACCAACGCGCGCGCCGCGGCAACGGCGGCGTCATTCTGGTCGGCCGCGACCATCCCCCGGATGGCACCCAGCGCATAGGTCGGATCGGCCGGCGCGCCGGCGGCTTCGACGCGCAGCGTGGCGACCCGCGTATCGCTGGCGAACACACGCGCTTCGCCCGGCGTCATCGCGGCGCGGTCCACGAGGGCGAGCGCGCCCGGGCCGATCGCTGCCGCGAGCGTCAGTGCATAGCTGTCGGCGTCGGCACGCAGCACGACGGGACGCAGCACGGATACCGCCGCCGGTCCGTCCCCCGACCGGTACAGCGCCACCGCCAGCAGCCGGCGCACGGACACGTTGAGCGGCTGCGCGGCAGCGAGGCGTCCCCATTCGACGGCGGCCTGTTCGAACTGCCCCGCATCGAACGCCAGCGCGCCCTTGAGCAGGCGGGCACCCGGCAAATCGGCCAGTACGCTACCCGTCGCTTGCAACAGCCGGCGTGAGAGGTCCGGCTTCCCCGCTCGCGCGGCGAGCACGGCCTGCAGGTAGAGCGCACGCGCATCCCCCGGGCGCGCGGCGAGCAATGCGCGAGTGGCGGCCAGCATGTCGGCATTCCGGCCCAGATCGCCAAGCGTCGCGGCCTGCTCCGCCAGCGCGGCGGGGTAGTACGCATCGCGCGCGAGCGCCGCGTCGAACCAGGGCAGCGCCGCGATCAGCCCGTAACGCTGACGAACCACCTCGCCTTGCAGCACCAGCGCGGCGGGTTCATGCGGGGCGAGCTGCGCCGCGCGCGCGGCTGCATCCGCGGCTCCGCCGACATCG
>DASVUT010000532.1:0-1643 GCA_036386955.1 Sphingomonas sp.
CGACTCCTCGTTCCGTTCAGCCCCTCGCCAGATCGGCGAGCATGCCGGGTGTCAGCACCTGCGGCAAGACCCTTGGAGCGGACGCCCCGGGCGCATACCAGAGGTATAGCGGGACGCCCGCGCGGTTATGCTGTTCGATGAACCGGCCGAGCGCCGGGTCGCCATCGGTCCAATCGCCCACCAGAACCTGCACGCCGCCCTTGGCAAAGGCATCCGCAGTGGCATCGGTCTCGATCGCCGCCTTTTCGTTGACCTTGCACGTCAGGCACCAATCGGCGGTGAAATACGCGAAAACGGGCTTGCCCGTGGCGCGTGCGGACGCCAGCCCGGCTTCGCTGAACGGCGTCGTCCCGGCCGGTGCCGCCGCCGTTGCTTCCGCGCGTGTGCGCGGCACGATCAGCACGCCGCCGACGATCACCAGCGCGAGCGCCCCCGCCGCGACGGCACCGAAGCTGCGTCCGCGATGCTGCCTCGCGCCCGCCATCCACAGCACCAGCCCGGCTGCTAGCGCGAGGATCAGCGATAGCGTCATCGCCTCCACCCCCGCCTGCCGTCCCAATACCCAGGCGAGCGCGATGGCGGTCAGCCACATCGGCACCGACAGCACCTGCCGGAACCGCACCATCCACGCGCCCGGCCTGGGCAGCCGCCGCCTGAGCGCGGGCACGAACCCCAGCAGCAGGAACGGCAGCGCAAGCCCCAGCCCAAGCCCGGCGAACACCGCAAGCGCCGCCGGCCACGGCAGCACCAGCGCCGCGCCGAGTGCCGCGCCCATGAACGGGCCCGTGCACGGCGTCGCCACGAACGCCGCCAGCGCGCCGGTGGCGAACGCGCCGCTGGTGCCGCCCGCCCCCGCGAAGCGTGGCATCGGCACCTCGAACAGCCCGCTCAGGTTCAGCGCGATCGCCACCGACAACAGCAGCAGCACCAGGATCATGCGCGGGTCCTGCAGCTGGAATGCCCAGCCGACGCTCGCCCCCCCGGCCCTGAGCGCCAGGATCGCGCCGCCCAGCGCCAGGCACACGCTGACCACGCCCGCCGTGTACGCCACCGCCTCGCGCCGCGCCCCCCGTTCGTCCCCGCCCGCCTTGGCCAGGCTCAGCGCCTTCAGGCTCAGGATCGGAAACACGCATGGCATGATGTTGAGGATCAGCCCGCCGATCAGCGCGCCCGCGAACGCGATCAGCGCCGGCATCACCCATGGCTCGCCCGCTCCCCCCGCCGACGCGGCGACCGCGCCGGGCGCGGCGACGATCGCGAACCCCTTGCCATCGCCGGTCGCCAGCACGCCCTCGATCCGCCCGGTCGGCGGCGTCGCGGCGGCGTTCGTCTCGATCACGACGCGGTCGCCTTCGCGGGTCACGCGCTGCGCCGCGGCCATGTCGATCGTCGTCGCCGCCGCGGGGTAGAACCACGCCTCCCCCAGCACCGCCGCCGCCGGATACGGCACCGCCAGCCGGAGCGCCTTGCCATCGACCTGATAGGTGGCGGGAGTCCCCAGCACCCGCGGGACGCTGGCGCGCCACGCATCGAACCGCGCCCGCGCCGCCGGTTCGACCATGCCGTCGCCGACCGTCAGATTGGTTACCAGCTCCTGCGCCTCGGGCACGCAAATCTCGCGCGTGCACACCAGGTAATCGAGC
>DASVUT010000533.1:0-5188 GCA_036386955.1 Sphingomonas sp.
AGCGATCACTGCGCACCGGCACGAATTGCGGGTGGAGATAGGCGATGTCGCCGCGCGCGTCGGCGAACAGCGTGTCGTTGGATGAATTGGCCTGCCGCCCGGCGACGCGCAGAAAGGATCGCAAGTCGGTCGCCTTGGCCCGCAACCAGCTCTGCTCCATCGCAGGAATCGGCTTCCACATCAGACTTTGCGCGATCCACATGCCGTCGCGCGCCGCGACGACGGGCCCGTGATGCGATGCCCAAGTGGTGAAGCTGCGGTTGCTCAGCGATCCGTCAGGCCTGCGCACCGCGATGGTGATCGTCCTGGCGCGTAGCGGCCGCCGCCCGGTGCCGTATCGATAGGATCGCCGCGGCCCCGTCCCGCCGACATTCAGCGCGAACTGATCGACCGAGTCCGCCCCCGACGTGGTGTGCATCCAACCCGCCGTCGCGTTGAAACCCTGATAGATGAAGAATTGACCCCAGGTCGCCGCGCCATAGGCGTTCAGCCCCTCGTCCGATGTCATCTGCAACTCGGACCGGAAGTAGAAGCTGGTGTGCGGGTTGATCAGCAGCAGCGCGTGGCCGGCGGCGGTATTGCGTGGCCCGATGGCGATCCCGTTCGACCCGCGCGGCTCCTCCGGCACGTGCGGATCATCGCGCGCGGCGAGCGCCAGCGCGGCGGGTGCGTCGCCGTAGAAGCGCGCAAGCTCGGCCAGCGAAATCTTCTCGATATCGCCACCGATGCTGCCTTCGGTGAACGACAGCACCATCCACGGCTCGAACCTGGTCAGCACCTGCGGCCGCACGGCGGGATGCGTGGCGAGGTAGAAATTGAGCCCGTCGGCCCATGCCTCCATCAGCCGCCGCAGCCAGGCCGGGCTGGCGCGGTATTGCGCGCGGAGCGCGGCCGGGTCGACATACAGCCGTTGCCGCAGATCGGCCCACACCGCCCCCTCCCCCTTCGCCTCGGCACTCCGCCCCAGCGCCGTCAGGTAATTCGCCTCGATCCTCGGAAAGTCGTCCTCCGCCTGCGCGTAGATCGCCCCGAACACCGCATCGGCATCGGTGCGTCCACGGACATGCGCGATGCCCCAATCGTCGCGGGTGATGGTCACGCGCGCCGCTTGCGCCCGCCATGTCGCCATGTCCGCGGGTGGTTGAGCAGTCGCCGACCCGATCAGCGCCAATGGGAGAAGGCGGGCGATGCGGGACAGGGTGATCATGACGCATCGCTAACCAGCCGACGCGCGGCCCGCAAGGACGGCGCGGATCGGTCCTCTTACGCCGCCTGATCGGCCTCGGCGGCGAACAGCCAGCGTTCGGCGTCCTGAATGGTCAGGAAGATGCCCTCGCTCCGCTCCCCCGCCGCGCGCTTCAACTGCATCCGCGCGAGCGACGTCTCGACGACGAAAGCGATGCGGCGCGATCGATGCACCCGGCTGGCCAGCACGCCCGCAAAGCCGGCAACGCTTTCCTGGCTCTGAATCTTGATGCCACGGATATCGACGAGCGTCACATGCGCATTGGGCCCGCAGCGTAACTGCTGATGCGCCTTTGCCCGCGCCTCGGCGAATCGCACGATGTCGGCGGGCGTAAAGAACCCACCTAGCGTGATCCGCACCAGGCTGCGCGGGACATCGACGGCGAACTGGAACTCGGCATGCATAAGGCTGCGCTAACAGGAATGCCTTAGCAATTCGTGGATCACACTCGCTGCGCTCCCGCCTCGCGCACGGCCGCGATCGTCGGCCAGCCATTCACCGCCATCATCAGGTCGGCCTCCGCCAGGATGCAGCGCAGCACATGCGCCGCGCCCTCCGCACCGCCAAGCGCCAAGCCGTAGACGAACGGCCGCCCAATCCCGACCGCGCGCGCGCCCAGCGCCAGCGCCTTGACGACGTCTGTGCCCGATCGCACACCGCTGTCGAACAGAACCGGCACCGTCCCTGCACCCTCGACCACGCCCGGTAGCAGGTCGATCGCCGCGATCCCGCCATTCGCCTGCCGCCCACCATGGTTCGAGCAATAAATCGCATTCACGCCCGCGTCGGCGGCGCGGCGCGCATCGTCGGGGTGGCATATGCCCTTCAGCACGATCGGCAGCGACGTCAGCGATCGCAACCAGGGCAGGTCGGACCAGGTCAGCACCCGCCCGAATGTCGCCGCCCAGGTCCGGATCGCCGCCGCGGGATCCTCCTGCGGCGGCTTCGCCAGCAGCTTCAGAAAGGCAGGATCGCTGAAATAATTGGCCAGCACCGCACCACGCAGCTGCGGGAAATTGGCGGTGTTCAGATCGCGCGGGCGCCAGCCCGTGACCCAGGTGTCCAGCGTGACCACGATCGCCTTCGCGCCCGCGGCCTCCGCGCGCGCGACCAGGCTGGCCGCCAGACTCTCGTCACGCGGCGTGTAGAGCTGGAAAAAGCCCGGTGTTTCCCCCCAAGCCGGCGCGACGCGCTCGATCGGGTCGTTCGATAGCGTCGACGCGCACATCGGCACCCCCGTCGTCGCCGCCGCGCGCGCCGCGGCCAGATCGCCATGCCCGTCCTGCGTACACAGCCCTGTCACCCCGATCGGGGCCATGAATACCGGGCTGGGCAGACGCATCCCGAACAGCTCGATCGACAGGTCTCGCGCGGCCGCATCGATCATCATGCGCGGCACCATGCCCCAGTGCGAGAAGGCCGATGCGTTGCGGTCCTGCGTCACCTCGTCTCCGCAGCCGCCCTGGACATAGTCGAGTACCGACCGGGGCAACGCGGCGGCCGCCCGCCGTTCCAATGTCGCAAAGTCGGTCGGGATCGCCGGAACGACGCCGCTCAGCCCGGCGAAGTAGATCTGGTTCTGGTAATCGCCATAATGCGCCAAGGTCGCTCTCCCTGGCGCGCACCCTCGCCCCCGCCAGCGATGATGTCGAGCCTGTAGAGCCTTGCACGACACCGCCCTTACCGAACAGGTCGGCTCGCCGGGCAGCGAGTGTTTCAGCACCGCCACCGCCGACCGCGTCGTGACAGCCGCCGCACGGTTCCCTGCGTGCGTAGCGCGTCGAGCATGCCCGTCGCGGCCACTTCACCGCTACCGCTTGGTCGACGCTCCCAGACTACGGGCGCAATCGATCTGCGCGATCCCGCACGCGTTTGGACACGCGCGAACAGCCGAGCGTCGGCGCGCGCAGGCTGCCGCGTAGCGTACCGCCGCTAAGCAGCGGAAGCCACATAATCACGCACTGACTGTCTTCTGCGACACGCCAGCCAAGCGCCACGTCGTCGGGTATCCTCGACGCATTTCTTCTTTTGCCGAGCGGCATAGCTGGCGACGACACGACGCCTAGCGCCTCGCCCGGCCGCCGACCCAGCCGCCTCAGCGCGCGGCGACGACCGGGTTCAAGCGTTCCATGGCCGTGGTCGCGAGTGCATGGCTCGATCGGACGCTGCCATCGGGCATGTCCATCGCCACCGCAGGCTGATCCATCACGGCAACATACAGCGCGCGCGCTTCGGCGGCTCGTCCGGTCTGGCGATACACGGCGGCCAGGTTGAGCATCAGTTCGGGACGCTGCGGATAGATGCGGCGTTCGGCCAGCAGCACACGCTCCGCCGTTGCCAGGTCGCCTGCGGTGATCGCGGTATAGCCGACGCGGTCCGCGGCGACGCTCATGCTGCTCACGCTAGCGGCCGCCAGAGCCGCGACAATCCAGGTTCGTGTCATCACTGCCTCCGTTTCAGATTTGTGACACGATGGTGTCACTTTCATGACGGACGTGCAAGCAGGTTCTGCGAGTGTTCGCGCGCGTTCGCGAGAATTTTCCGGACGTTAGCGCGTTCGTCGTCGGGCGCGGTTAATTCGACGCTAGTGGGTCTGATCGGCGGCCCAGTGGAACTCCGCTGATGTTCAGCCCGCAAGCAATCACACAGGAGGAGATTTTCCCGCCGAGAGCTACAAAGGCCGGTGGCGAAGCGTGGCATTGTCGTACCCAAGCCTGGGTTGCCTGCTGAGTTGGGCCTGGGCGCCTACCCTTCCCACGCCTTTGCGACGCATTGCGGAATCAATCACGCCGCGGCGTGATCTTGGATGGCCTAAGGCGGCCATGCGCACGCTCATCGGAACGAAGAAGTATTTCACCGCAGATGAGCAGACGTTTGGACGACGCCCCTCCCCCCGCACGAGCACCAGGCCCGAACAAACGCGCTGTCCGAGCAACGGCGCAAGGGACATTGGGGTCACGGAGAACACACCCAACTCGAACACGGCGCGCCGCTTCGGAGCTCCGTTCTTAGTGCCGAGCGGCCACTCGCCGCACGCTTAGCAACCTGCCGGCGCAACGGGTGAAACCCTGCGGGCAGAACAAACCCAACGAAGGTCTGTCCTCTCGCGCTGCTGCTACACTCGCGCGTCCGCGATATGACATTCCCGCCGATCCGCTCGCCACAACGAGAAAGGGCGACCCTTTCGGACCGCCCTTCATACGCTCGCGTCGACTTCGATCAGAAGTCGTTGCGATATTGCTCGTTGCCGATGAAGCCCAGCTTGGTCACGGCCGACCGGCGAATCACCGCCAGCGTATCGTCGACCACCAGATACTTCGCCTGTGGGTCAGGCTGAAAATGCAGTTCGGGCTCGGGCTCCATGCCCGCGCTCGTATCCAGGAACTGACGCAGCGTCGCCTTGTCGACCGGCGTTCCGTTCCACGCCAGAACACCCGCGGGATCGATCGTGATCTTGTTCTTTTGCGGGTCGATCGGCGGTTGCGGCTGGTTCTTGGAATTGATCGGCAGATCGACCTTCACCGCATGGGTCTGGATCGGAATCGTGATGATGAACATGATGAGGAGCACGAGCATGACGTCGATCAACGGCGTCGTGTTCATTTCCATCATCGGTTCGCCGTCTTCGCGGCCACCGCTCATTGCCATGCTATGTTACTCCTCAACTCGTGGCCGTCAGCGCGCGCGGGTCATGACCATGCCGGGGGGCGGCTCCGAGATGAAGCCCACCTTCGGATAGCCCGCCGACTGCATGGTATAGATCGTGCCGCCGATGCAGCGGTACGGCGTGTTCACGTCGCCGCGGATGTGCACCTCGGGGATGTCCTCCGGCGTGATGTTCGCGCCGAGGCGATCGACGACGCCCTTCAGCTTGTCGGCGCCGCGCTTCAGCAGTTCCTCACTACCGATCTTGGTGGTGCCCCACGACACGTCGCACTGGCC
>DASVUT010000534.1:0-4239 GCA_036386955.1 Sphingomonas sp.
CGATCTTGCCCGCATCCTTGTCGACGCAGGTGACGAGGTGGCCGAAATCGGAAAAACAGGCTCCGGACACCAGGCCGACATAGCCCGATCCGATCATCGCGATCCGCATGGTGGTAATTCGTCCCTTTTCGACCTGCCGCGCTGTGTAGCGGGTGTTGCCGCGATTTCCACCCCGGGAGGGATCGACGCTTCGGCCCCATGCCGAACGCCGACCCCTCGGCTTGGCATCGCTGACGACGGCGCGCCTGGGGCGGCGGGACGCCCCGAGGGTCAGCTGAGCACGATCGTCACCGCGCGGCGGTTCTGCGTATAGGCGCTTTCGTCCGAGCCGGTGGCGGCGGGGCGTTCGCTGCCATAGCTGATCGTGGTCATCCGCGACGCCGCGATGCCGCGCGCAGCGAGGTAGTTCTTGGCCGAATTGGCGCGGCGGTCACCCAGTGCCAGGTTGTATTCGCGCGTGCCGCGCTCGTCGCAATGCCCCTCGATCGTGATGCGGACGCTGGGGTTGCGCGCCAGCCATTCGGCCTGGCTGTCGAGCACGGCACGCGCCTGCGGGTCGATATCGAACTGGTCGAGCCCAAACAGCACCGTGTTCGACGTGACCGACCGGCGGAAGTCTGCGTCCGAACCCGGCACGACCGCGCCGTCGGCGGTGCCCGTGGGGCGGCCCGCATTGGGATCGACCTGCTCCGCGCCCGTCAGCGGCGCGGGCGGCAGCGTCTCGGGGCGCTTCTTGTTGCAGGCCGACAGCGCGAGGATCGCGGTCGCGGCGAGAAGGAGGTGCTTGGTCATGGGATACTCCCTTGGGGTCAGTACTGGGGTCAGGGGCGAAGCGGCCCCCAGGCGGGATCCGATCCGTCGAGCGGGGTGGGAATGCGGCGTTCGTTCACCCCGGTCAGGTCGACCATCCAAAGATCATCCTTGGCGTTCGACCCTCGCGCGGAGCGGTTGAAGGTGATGACGCGGCCGTTGGGGGACCAGCTGGGGCCTTCATCCTTCCAGCTGTCGGTCAGCAGGCGTTCGCCCCCGCCCGACGGGCTCATGACCCCGATCCGGAAATTGCCCGACAGCCGCGTGAACGCGACCAGATCGCCGCGCGGGCTCCAGGCCGGCGTCGCATAACGGCCGCTGCCAAAGCTGATGCGGTTCTGGTTCGATCCGTCGGCGTTCATGACATAAAGCTGCTGCCCGCCCGACCGGTCGGACTCGAACACGATGCGCGATCCGTCGGGCGAATAGCTGCCGCCGGTGTCGATCCCGGGCGAGCTGGTCAGCCGCTGCGGCGTGCCGCCGCTCGACGCGACGCGGTACAGATCGGTGTTGCCGCCGACCGCCATCGAAAACAGGATCCAACGGCCATCGGGCGAGAAGCGCGGCGCGAAGGTCAGCGAGGCGTTCTGCACCACCAGCCGCTGCCGCCCCGATCCGATGTCATAGACATAGATGGCCGGGCGATCGTTGACATAGCTCATATACACGATCGACTGCTGGTTCGGGGCGAAGCGCGGCGTCAGCACGATCGACTGGCCGTTGGTGAGGAAGCGGTGATTGGCCCCGTCCTGGTCCATGATCGCCAGCCGCTTGATCCGGCGCGCCTTGGGTCCCGTCTCCGACACATAGACGACGCGGCTGTCGAAATACGGCCCCTCGCCCGTCAGCCGCGTATAGATCGTGTCGGCGCATTTGTGCGCGGCGCGGCGCCAATCGGCCGGTGGCACGACGAAGCCCTGGCGCGTCAGTTCCGACTTGGCCGACACGTCGTACAGATAGCATCCGACCGTCAGCGTGCCGTCGTTGTTGGCGCGGATGAACCCCTGCACCAGCGCCTGCGCGCCCGTGCCGCCCCAATAATCGAACGCGGGCGCGGTGACTTCGGGGAAGCCGACGGCGCGCAACTGTGCGGGTGCAAGCGGGGTGAACAGCCCGGAATTGCGCAAATCGGTGGCGATGATCTCGGCGAGCTGACGCCCCAACGCGTCGGTGCTGCCCGCCGGCGTCGATGCCACCGCGGGCGTCGGCATGGCGGGGATGGCGATCGGCATCGGCGCGGAGATCCCGCCGGTCACGTCGACGACCAGCTCCTGGTCCTGCGCGGCGGGGGTCGCGGGCGCGGGTGCGGGTGGCGTTTCCTGCGCGACGGCCGGGACCGCGAGCGCTAACGTCAACGGCAGGAAAGCACTCAGCACGAACGGTAGAGGGTTGAAGATCATGCGCATCATCCAGGAAGCTTATAGCGTAGCGTGAAATTGCTCCACCCGCCGGGCACGTCGTACAGCTCGGGCGGTAGGCCCTTGAGCGGTGCGCAACCGACGAAGGTGGCGATGGCGAGATCGTCGACGCGCGCGACATAGCGCTGGTTGCCCTCATCGACGCCCTGATGGCCGCGCACCACCGGCCGCGCGGCCAGGCTGCCGTCGCGGTTGATGCGCAGGTTCAGATCGACGCGGATGCGCTCGGCTCCGGGCCCCGGCGTCACCTGACGGTTGGCGCAGGGCTGGACCTGGCGGATGATCGCCGACGCGATGTTGGCGGCGGCCTGTTGCCCAATCCGCGTCGCACGCGGTGTTTCCGCCTTTGCAGGAGACGGATCGGCCCCGACGCCCGTCTGGAACAGATTGTCGAGCCGCCCAGTCGGGCGGCGTGCAGTGCCCGCCGGGCTGCTGCCGGTGCCGCGCGTGGCCGTCGCGGCGGCGGGCCTGGGCTGAGTGGCCGGACGCGCGGCGGGGGCCTTGGGCTGAGCGGCGGGTGCGGCGCGGGCCGGGGTCGGCTTGGCGCGCGCAGGCTCGGCCGCCGCAGGTTGCGGGCGGGGCTTGGCAACAGGCTGCGGCACGGGTTTGGGCGCGGGCACCGGCTTGGGGGCCGGGCGCGACACCGGTTTGGGAGGCGCGGGCTTTGGTGGTGCGGGCCGCGGCGGCGTCGGCACGGGCGGGGCAGGCTCCGGCGCGGGCACCGGATCGGGCGCGGTTTCGGGCGGGGCGGCCTGTTCGGCAGGTCCTTCCTCGGGCGCCTTGGACTGAGCGGGCGCTTCGGTCTGGATCACCGGCGCCTCGGCCTCCACCGCCACCGCATCGACTAAACTGACGTCGATCGGCTGTTGCTTCAGCTTCAGCGGATTGGGCGTCGACAGGAACCCGAGCGACAACAGCCCGAACAGCACCGCATGCCCGACCAGCGCGACGCCGAGGCCGATCTTCTCCGCCCGGTCCACCTCAGTCCTCGACCGTCACCAGCGCCACGCGGTTCAGCCCGGCGCGGTTGAGTTCGCCCATGATGCGCATCACGCGGCCGTAATCGAGCCCGCGATCGGCGCGCAGGAAGACTTGCGGCGGCTCCTGTCCCGCCGGCACCCGGGCGATCGCAGCCAAGCGCGCGGGCAGATCGGCTTCGGGTAGTTCGTCCTCGCCGACGAAGATCCGGCCCTGCTTGTCGAGCGAGATCTGCGTCGGCTCCTTGTCCTGGTCGAGCGCCTTGGCCCGCGCATCGGGCAGGTTCACCGGCACGCCCGCGGTCAACAGCGGCGCGGTCACCATGAAGATGATGAGCAGCACGAGCATGACATCGACCAAAGGCGTCACGTTGATGTCCGCCATGGGCGCACGACGCCCGCGTCCCGCGCGAGAGGGGAGCATGGCCAACTAAAATCCTCCCCGGAACGGGGAGGGGGACCACGAAGTGGTGGAGGGGGCCCACGCTCGCGCAGGATGTCGCATGTCGATCGGTGAGCCCCCTCCGTCGCTTCGCGCCACCTCCCCGTTCCGGGGAGGATTTAAGAAACCCCTCATCGCGCCCCATCCAACTGGCGCGACAGCGTCGTGTGGAATCCATCCGCGAACCGGTTCAGCGCGGCTTCGATCCGGTTCACCCCGTGGCTGAAGCGGTTATACGCGATCACCGCCGGGATCGCCGCGAACAGCCCGATCGCGGTCGCGAACAGCGCCTCCGCGATCCCCGGTGCCACGACCGCGAGCGATGAGTTCTGTGCGCTGGCGATCGCGGTGAAGCTGCGCATGATGCCCCATACCGTCCCGAACAGTCCGACGAACGGTGCCACCGATCCGATGGTCGCCAGGATGTTCAGCCGGTCGGACAAGCGGTCGACCTCCAGCGCGACGGCCGCCCCCATAGCGACGCCGAGGCGTTCGCGCGTGCCACCCTTGTCGATGCTGCCGCCCGCGGTCGAGCGCCGCCATTCCTGCACCCCGGCGGCGAAGACGCGCGCGCTCGGCAGGTCGGCGTCAC
>DASVUT010000535.1:0-3640 GCA_036386955.1 Sphingomonas sp.
GAGGACATCAAACCGGTCGTCCCCGCCGGCGCGAGCGATACCGCGGCGCTCGATTCGGTGTTCGAGGCGATCTGCCGATCGGGCCGCGACGCGCCGACCGCCAAGCTGATGCTGGTGCCCGAGGCGATGAGCGACGACACGCCGCCCGCGCATGCCGCGATGTACCAGTATCTCGCCTCCGTCATGGAGCCCTGGGACGGCCCGGCGGCGCTGGCGATGACCGACGGGCGCTGGGCGGTGGCGGGAATGGACCGCAACGCGCTGCGGCCGCTGCGCTATACGCTGACGTCGGACGGGCTGCTGATCGTGGGGTCGGAAAGCGGGATGGTGCCGGTGCCGGAATCGACCGTCCTCGCCAAGGGGCGGCTGGGGCCGGGGCAGATGATCGCGGTCGACCTGGACGAGGGCGTCGTGCTCGAGGACCGCGCGGTCAAGGACCGCATCTCGGGCGAGCAGGATTATGCCGCGATGACGGGCGAGTTCCTGTCGTTCGCGGACCTGCCCCCCGACGATATGATCGTCCGCTACCCGCGGGCCGAGCTGACCCGGCGTCAGGTCGCGGCGGGGCAGACGCTGGAGGACATGGAGCTGATCCTGTGCCCGATGGTGGAAGGCGGCAAGGAAGCGATCGGATCGATGGGCGACGACACGCCGTTGGCGGTCATCTCGGACAAGCCGCGGCTGATCAGCCAGTTCTTTCGGCAGAATTTCAGCCAGGTAACCAACCCGCCGATCGACCCTTTGCGCGAACGTCATGTCATGTCGCTCATGACGCGGTTCGGGAATCTCGCCAACATCCTGGACGTCCGTGACGCGCGTGAGCGGGTGCTGGTGCTCGACTCACCCGTGCTGACGGGTGCCGATTGGCACCGGCTTCGCGCGCATTTCGGGTCGAGTGCGGCGGAGATCGACTGCACGTTCGACGCCGATGGCGGGCCTGAACGGCTGCGCGCGGCGATCCAGCGCATCCGCAACGAGGCCGAACAGGCGGTGCGGCAAGGCAAGAGCGAGCTGTTCCTGACCGACGAACATGTGTCCGAGGACCGCGTCGCGATCGCGGGCGTGCTTGCCGCGGCCGCGGTTCACACGCACCTCGTGCGGCGGGGCCTTCGGTCCTATGCCTCGATCAACGTGCGATCGGCCGAATGCCTCGACACGCATTATTACGCGGTGCTGATCGGGGTCGGCGCGACGACGGTGAATGCCTATCTGGCGGAAGCCGCGATCGTGGATCGGCATGCTCGCGGGTTGTTCGGCGGGCGGTCGCTCGACACCTGCCTGGCGAGCCATCGCACCGCGATCGAAGAAGGCTTGCTTAAGATCATGAGCAAGATGGGGATCGCGGTAGTCTCTTCCTATCGCGGCGGGTATAATTTCGAGGCCGTGGGATTGAGCCGGTCGCTGGTCGCGGACCTGTTCCCCGGCATGCCGGCCAAGATCAGCGGTGAGGGCTATGCCTCGCTCCACCTCAACGCCAAGCTGCGCCACGACCAAGCCTTCGACGCAGGCGTCGCGACGTTGCCGATCGGGGGCTTCTATCGCCAGCGGCATGGCGGCGAGACGCATGCCTATTCTGCGCAGCTGATGCACCTGTTGCAGACCGCGGTCGCGACCGACAGCTATTCGAGCTATCTGCAATTCTCGCGCGGGGTCGCCGATCTGCCGCCGGTGTATCTGCGCGACCTGCTGCAGTTCAACTTTCCGGCCGACGGCGTTGCGATCGAGCAGGTCGAGGCGATCACCGAAATCCGCAAACGGTTCGTGACGCCGGGCATGTCGCTGGGCGCGCTCAGCCCCGAGGCGCATGAGACGCTAGCGATCGCGATGAACCGTATCGGGGCCAAGGCGGTGTCGGGCGAGGGCGGCGAGGACGTGGCGCGGTTCAAGCCTTATGCCAATGGCGACAACGCCAATTCGGGCGTGAAGCAGATCGCCAGCGGGCGGTTCGGGGTGACGGCCGAGTATCTGAACGCCTGCGAAGAGATCGAGATCAAGGTGGCGCAGGGTGCCAAGCCCGGCGAGGGCGGGCAATTGCCCGGGTTCAAGGTCACCGAGTTTATTGCCAAGTTGCGCCACGCAACCCCGGGCGTCACGCTGATCAGCCCGCCGCCGCATCACGACATCTATTCGATCGAGGATCTGGCGCAGCTCATCTACGACTGCAAGCAGATCAATCCGCGCGCACGCGTGTGCGTGAAGCTGGTCAGTTCGGCCGGGATCGGCACCGTCGCGGCGGGCGTGGCCAAGGCGCATGCCGATGTCATCCTGGTGTCGGGGCATGTCGGCGGCACGGGCGCGTCCCCGCAGACCAGCATCAAATATGCCGGCACCCCGTGGGAAATGGGGCTGAGCGAGGTCAACCAGACGCTGACGCTCAATGGGCTTCGCGGTCGCATCCGCTTGCGCGCCGATGGCGGGCTGAAGACCGGGCGCGACATCGTCATCGCTGCGATTCTGGGGGCCGAGGAGTTCGGCATCGGCACGCTCAGCCTGGTCGCGATGGGGTGCATCATGGTGCGCCAATGCCATTCGAACACCTGCCCCGTTGGTGTCTGCGTGCAGGACGAGCGGTTGCGCGCCAAGTTCACCGGCACGCCCGAGAAGGTCATCAACCTGATGACCTTCATCGCCGAGGAGGTGCGCGACATCCTGGCGCGGCTGGGGGTGCGATCGCTGGATGAGGTGATCGGGCGGACCGAGTTCCTGCGCCAGGTCAGCCGCGGAGCCGAGCATCTCGACGATCTCGACCTCAACCCGATCCTGGCCAAGGTCGACGCCACCGATGCCGAACGGCGGTTCAGCCTGTCGACGTTTCGTAACGACGTGCCCGACAGCCTGGACGCGCAGATGATCAAGGATGCAGCCGCCGTGTTCAGCCGCGGCGAGAAGATGCAATTGACGTATTCGGTGCGCAACACGCACCGCGCGGTCGGCACCCGCCTGTCGAGCGAGATCACGCGGACGTTCGGCATGAGCAAATTGGCCGACGGGCATGTCACCATCCGGCTGCGCGGGAGCGCGGGGCAGTCGCTGGGCGCCTTCCTGTGCAAGGGCGTGACGCTGGAGGTGTTCGGCGACGCGAACGACTATGTCGGCAAGGGGCTGTCGGGGGGCACGATCATCCTGCGCCCGGCGGTGTCGTCACCGCTCGCCAGCCAGGACAATACGATCGCGGGCAATACGGTGCTATACGGCGCGACCAGCGGCCGGTTGTACGCTGCGGGTCAGGCGGGGGAGCGGTTCGCCGTGCGCAATTCGGGCGCGACCGTTGTGGTCGAAGGATGCGGCGCGAACGGGTGCGAATACATGACCGGCGGGATCGCGGTGCTGCTGGGGGCGGTCGGGCGCAATTTCGGGGCGGGCATGACCGGGGGCATGGCGTTCGTTTATGACCCCGACGGACAGTTCGCGCGGCTCGCGAATCCGGAAAGCATCACGTGGCAGCGGATCGCATCGGCGCATTGGGAACAGTTGCTCCGCGATCACGTCGATGCGCATGCGCGGGTGACGGACAGCAAATGGTCGCGTGGGTTGCTCGACGATTGGGACCGCGTCGTGGGGCAGTTCTGGCAGGTCGTGCCCAAGGAGATGCTGACGCGGCTGGCGCATCCGCTGGACGACGCGGTACTGCTGGTCGCGG
>DASVUT010000536.1:0-1709 GCA_036386955.1 Sphingomonas sp.
TGACGCAGGGCGCTTCGCCCGCATCGTTCGCGGGCAACGGTTCGATCGTCGCAGGCAGCACGGACACGGCGAGCGGTAAGGGTGTCCTGATCCAAGTCGTGATCCCGGCGATCGGAACGGCGTTCGGAGGGCACGCGCTCGGGTATAGCGACCAGGCGTCGCCGAAGTGGCTGATCGGGCTATCGCGCGGCGCGGAGAACGCGAACACGCTTAGCTATTTCGAGGACTCTTCAGCCTCGCAAGGGCGGTTCGCCTTGAAGCCGGGTGGCGTCATCGCGATGCCGTTCCTGCCGACGCACGCCGATGACACGGCGGCGGGGAGCGGCGGGCTCGCGGCCGGCGACCTCTACAAGACTTCGACCGGCGAGTGCCGCATCAAGCTCTGAGCGCCTTCGCCTGACCACGACACACGACCGCACCTGACACCCGGAGAACATCAATGGCCAAGGACGCACGCCAACCCATCGCGGGCTGGCGCAACGAAGTGTTGCCTCTGCCGATCCGCGTGGTCGGTATAGACCTGACCGGCAAGGCGATGCGGATGCAGGTGCGTCTTGCGCCGGGGACGCCGGGCGCCGCGCTTCTCAATCTGGAGACCGTCACGAACGGCAATGCCGAGGGCATCCGGCTGACGGGTGTCACGACGACAAACGGGGTGCCAACATCGAATCTGGTCCTACGCATCAACAAGTCGAGCATGCAGGGGCTGCCGTTCTCGGGTGAGCTGGGCGCCGCAACACCGCTCGCCTATGCGATGCAGCTCGACGGCATTACTCGCCTGTACGGCGAGTTCTTCGCGCTCGATCACGCGATCGACAGCGACAACAACCCGGCGAACCGTATAGCGAGCTATGGCGGGGCAGGTTTCCGTGGCGGCGTCGCCGACGGGATCACGCTGACGATCGGCGATGGGGGGGTGACCGTCGAGATCGACGGCGCGAGCGAGCTGGCGGAGATTCTCGGCGCTGCGCAGGCGATCGTCACGGCGGCCACCCAACAAGCCACCATTGCCACCACCGGCGCGAACACCGCGATCGCGCAGGCGCTGATCGCGACCGCCAAGGCCGCGCAGTCCACGACCGACGCGCAGACCGCCGACACCGCGAAGGCAGCGGTCTTGGCGGCAACCAGCGGCATCCCGAGCAACGCGGTCCTCACCATGCAAGCGGCGACGCGCGCGATCCTGCGCGAGTTCACCGGCATGGCGGCGGGTGCGCAGGCGTATCTTGGCGAGACCGGCCGCGAAGGCGCGTTCATCTGGCGCGTTGGCGACTATGCGGCGCGGGTGGCGAGCGATCCCGACGAAGGGCTGTACGTCAAGGCGACGGCGGTTGCGGCGACGGCGGGATGCTGGGAGCGCGTCGTAGGCGACCTGACCTACTACGCTGCTTGGTGGGGCATCATCGCCGGCTTCGTCGATACCCAGATCACCGCGCCCGTGGACGGCGGTACGCAGGGCATGGTCAACGCCCCCCAGTCGCGCACCTTCTACTACATGATGAACCTACTGCCATCCGGTGCAACTTTGGTCCTGCCCGCCTCACCCGAGACGACGCCAATCAAAGTGGCAGCCTTGGTTCACTGCAATCAGAAGTCGATCCACATACGCGCCAAGAAGGGCGGCACATGGGTCAGCGGGATCGGGGTCGCGCGGAACGGCGGGAGCGGTCTGTTCAGGCTCAACGGTTCGCACAGCAGCGTAAAGGGCG